>CBDUUF010000033.1:0-10125 GCA_965370375.1 uncultured Desulfuromonadaceae bacterium | reverse complement strand
ACCCGCGACCTCCGGCGTGACAGGCCGGCGTTGTAACCGACTCTACTACAGCCCCCAAAGACAGAAAACAGGAAACGGCAGGTACCACCATTCCCTGTTTTCAAATCTGAAAACGTCCAGAAACTACGCTTTAATTTACTGCGTCCTTCAATGCTTTACCAGCCTTGAATTTCGGAGCATTGGAAGCCGGGATCTGAATTTTTTGACCAGTCTGTGGATTCTGACCAGTCCGTGCAGCGCGTGCGCTTACACTGAAGGTACCAAAACCAACCAGAGAAATCTTCTCACCGGCTTTCAGAGCGTCAGTAATTGCATCGCAAAAACCCTTAAGTGCCTTCTCGGCGTCAGCTTTGCTGAGGCCAGCTTTTTCTGCCATTGAGTTTACAAGATCAGCTTTAGTCACAACGTACCTCCATGTAATTATTAATAGGAAAAGCCCTGCTGAAAACGCGCTATTTATATCAAATTTAAGAAAACAGTGTCAAGCAATTATTTAGCAATTTACGTTAATGATGCACCTGAGTCGTCTGCTCTGAATCAGATTTTTTTTCGGCACCAGTAGACGACAACGGCAAACTTATCGAGAGCGCATACTCTAACACTTCATCTACGTGAGAAACAACCTTGATTTCAATATCTTTCAAGATTTGTTCAGAAATTTCTTCGAGATTTTTTTCATTCTCTGCAGGGATCAAAACCCTTGTAATTCCGGCTCTCTTTGCGGCAAGAAGCTTTTCTTTCAAGCCACCAATCGGCAGAACGCTGCCACGTAGAGTTATCTCACCAGTCATGGCAATACCACAATCTATCGGTCGTCCGGTCAATGCTGAAGCCAGAGCACTCGCCATAGTTATCCCTGCGGAAGGCCCATCCTTCGGAATAGCTCCTTCAGGGACATGAATATGGATATCAATCTTCTGGTAAAAATCTTCGTCCAGACCGAGCTGCTGCCAGCGTGATCGAATATAACTCAATGCTGCCGATGCTGACTCTCGCATCACCTCGCCCAGTTTACCGGTTACAATCAATTTCCCGGAACCGGTCAGGATCGCGGTCTCAATATTCAACAACTCTCCGCCCACCTCAGTCCATGCCAGACCGGTCGCCATCCCGATGCGGTTTTCATTATCTTTAGTGCCATACTGGAAGCGTGGCACGCCGAGATGTTCTTTTATACTGGCAAAGTCGACACAATATGCTTTATCCGGGGTAACCTTACGCACTTTCACCAAGTCTCTGGCAAGTTTTCTGAAAATATTGGCCAACTCCCGCTCAAGGCCACGGACACCGGCTTCACGCGTATAGCGGCGAATCACTTCATACAGCGCCTCATCTACTACAGTCACTTGGTCTGCTTTTAGACCATGCGCAGCCAACTGTTTAGGTAGAAGATATTTGCGGGCAATATTAAGCTTTTCCTCTTCGGTGTACCCCTCAATCCGGATGATCTCCATTCTATCATGCAACGGTGCCGGGATAGACTGTAGGGTATTGGCCGTCGCAATAAACAAAACCTGTGACAAGTCATAATCGACATCGAGAAAATGATCGCCGAACGTAGAATTCTGTTCAGGATCGAGGACTTCAAGCAGAGCTGATGATGGATCACCACGAAAATCAGTACTCATCTTGTCAACTTCGTCGAGCAAAAAAACCGGATTTTTGACCCCGGCCTTGCGCAGACCCTGAATAATTTTTCCGGGCATAGCACCGATGTAGGTACGACGGTGACCACGGATTTCAGCCTCATCACGCACACCACCAAGAGATATCCGGACAAACTTACGATTCAAGGCACGGGCAACCGAGCGGCCCAAAGAAGTTTTACCCACACCTGGAGGCCCAACCAAACAGAGAATCGGTCCTTTTAGCTTTTTAACAAGGGCCTGTACTGCAAGATATTCAACTATTCTCTCTTTGACCTTTTCAAGGCCGTAATGATCCTCTTCGAGAATCGCCTCGGCCTTCTCAACATCAAGCCGTGCTTTGGAACGCTCACGCCAGGGGATCGCCAAAAGCCAATCGAGATAATTCCTGACAACGGTCGCCTCAGCCGACATCGGCGACATCATCTTCAGTTTGCGCAGTTCGGCTTCCGCCTTTTCTGTCGCATCTTTCGACATCTTTTTCTTCTTAATATTCTCTTCAATTTCAAGCAGTTCCTGCTTTAACTCATCTTTATCGCCAAGTTCTTTCTGAATAGCACGCATCTGCTCATTCAGGTAATACTCTTTTTGGCTACGCTCCATCTGGCGTTTAACCCGGCTTCTAATCTTTTTCTCAATCTGCAGAATGTCGACTTCCCGTTCAAGCAGAGCAAGTAATTTTTCCAGCCGCTCTTCTGGTTCAAAAGCTTCGAGAATTTCTTGCCGATCAGCAATGCTGACCTGAAGGTGTGCGACAACCAGATCGGCGAGACGACCCGGCTCCTGAACACCGGAAATCGAAGACATCACCTCGGCCGGCACTTTTTTGCTCAGATTGATGTAACTTTCAAAAACATTACTGACACCGCGCATCAATGCTTCGTTTTCACTTGAACCTGACTCGACCTCATCGACCAGCACCGCTTCGGCCTGCAGCGATTCAGTCTGATCTACAAAGGTGGAGATCCGGGCGCGTTGCTTACCTTCAATCAGAACCTTGATTGTGCCATCCGGCAGTTTCAACAACTGGACAATATGCCCAATCGTCCCGACCTTATAGATATCATCCTCGATAGGGTCATCGATTTTCGGATCTTTCTGCGTCGTCAGAAAGACAAGCTTATTCCCATCCATTGCCTGTTCCAGGGCATGAATCGAACGCGGTCGTCCGACAAACAGGGGCGTAACCATGTGTGGGAAAATAACAATATCCCGCAATGGCAACAGTGGATAAACTGCACAGGATTGAAGCTCAGAATAATCGGTAATATCAGACATATTTATATATCGTTCCGGATCAGGATGCGGCACATCAGGCCGATTTGGCGACCTCATAGACAACAATCGGTGCCGCTTGGTTGTAGATCACATCTTCATTGATCACAACCTCCTGGACCCTGTCCTGTGACGGGATATCGTACATTATATCCAGCATCGCATTTTCAATAATAGATCTGAGGCCACGGGCACCGGTCTTGCGCTTGAGTGCTTCCTGGGCAATCGCCAGCAACGCACCGTCGGTGAATTTCAGGTTCACATCTTCCATGTCGAACAGTTTTTTGTACTGTTTGACCAGTGCATTCTTCGGTTCGGTCAAGATTTGCACCAGAGCATCTTTATCGAGTTCTTCAAGTGTTGAGACAACCGGCAAGCGACCGATAAACTCAGGAATCAAACCATATTTGAGCAGATCACCCGGTTCAACCTTGGCGATAAGATCACCCAGACTCTCCTCTTTAACTTTTTTCAGGTCAGCACCGAAGCCCATCCCTTTCAGCCCGATCCGCTGACTGATAATTGATTCCAATCCGGAAAAGGCCCCACCACAAATAAACAGGATATTTGTCGTGTCGACTTTGAGAAACTCCTGCTGGGGATGTTTACGTCCGCCCTTAGGCGGAACACTGGCCGTAGTACCTTCGATAATTTTCAGCAACGCCTGCTGTACACCTTCTCCGGACACATCACGCGTTATCGACGGTGAATCGACCTTGCGGGCAATCTTGTCGACTTCATCGATATAGATGATGCCGCGTTGTGCCTGATCCAGATCGTAATCAGCTGCTTGCAGCAGGCTGAGGATGATATTTTCAACATCTTCACCGACATAGCCAGCTTCAGTCAGGTTGGTAGCATCAGCGATAGCAAACGGAACATTCAGGACTTTGGCCAGGGTTTGCGCCAGAAGTGTTTTGCCACTACCGGTTGGTCCGAGCAACAGGACATTGCTCTTTTGAATCTCAATATCACCGGGCTTGCCAGCATCACCAATTCGTTTGTAATGATTATAAACAGCAACCGCCAAAACCTTTTTGGCGCGTTCTTGGCCAACGACAAAGTCATCAAGGATATCCTTGATTTCAGCCGGTTTTGGGAGACGTTCCATATCACCACTACCGGTCGCCTCAAGCTTTGCTTCTTCAGAAATTATATCCCGGCACAGATCGATGCACTCGTCACAAATGTATACAGATGGACCGGCAATAAGTTTTTTAACTTCTTCTTGTACTTTTCCACAAAAGGAACAATTCAAGGTTCCTGATTCGTCATTTTGACTCACAAAAAACCTCCTTCTCAGGATTTACGTTCAACGATTCCATCAACAATACCATACTCCTTGGCGGCATCGCTACCCATGAAAAAGTCTCGCTCCGTATCTGCTGCAATCTTATCAAGTTTTTGCCCGGTGTGCTTAGACAGTATTTCATTCAGAATTTCGCGCATTCGCAAAATCTCCTGTGCGTGGATACTGATGTCACTTGCCTGCCCCTGAAATCCACCCAAAGGCTGATGAATCATAATCCGGGAGTTCGGCAGAGTAAACCGCTTGCCCTTTTCACCAGCGGCGAGCAACACCGCGCCCATACTTGCCGCCTGGCCAACACAGATCGTCGAAACCGGTGACTGCAGGTACTGCATAGTGTCATAAATCGCCATACCGGCTGTAACCACGCCACCGGGAGAGTTCACATAGAGATGGATATCTTTCTCCGGATCCTCTGCTTCGAGAAACAGCAACTGCGCAATGATCAGATTAGCAACATGATCGTCAATCGGCCCACCCAGAAAAATTATCCGGTCTTTCAACAGGCGTGAATAGATATCGTAGGCGCGTTCGCCACGACCCGTCTGTTCAACAACCATCGGGACAAGATTCATGGTCTTACTCCTTCTCTTTGTTATCCTCGGTTTGCAGCTTCTCTTTCGCAACTTCCTTGACCTTCGACTTACTTAAAAGGAAGGTCAGAGTCTTCTCTTCAACAATCTGCGACTGCAACCCCTGCTTCGCCTCGTCGTTGGAGTAGTAATTCTTTACTGACTCTAACGGCGCGTTAGACATGGTCGCAATTTCTTCCAACTTGGAATCAAGGTCACTATCTTCAAACTTGATCTCTTCCTGCTTGGCAACCGCTTCGAGAATCAAACTACCCTGCACCTGGCTGACCGCCGTATCGCGATACATAGTACTGAACGACTCTTCAGTCATCCCGAGCATCTCCATACTCATCCCCTGTTGTTGCATCCGGGAGCGGATATTGCCGAGCATATACTCAAGTTGGCTGGCAACCATGGTTTCTGGTACTTCACATGGATTTTTTTCGACCAGAGCAGTTACCAATCGTTCGCGCAGATCGTTTTCTACCCGGGCATTCTCTTGTGTCAGGTACGATTCTTCGAGCTTTTCGCGAATTTCATCGACCGACTCCATACCGAAACCCTTGGCAAACTCTTTATCAAGCTTCGGCAGAGACTTCTCTTTTATGTCCTTCAGCAGCACCTTGAACACCGCAGGTTTACCCGCTAATTGCTCGCTGCCATAATTCTCAGGGAAGGTCACCTCGACATTTTTTTCCTGATCACGCTTCATCCCGACAACCTGCTCCTCAAAACCGGGAATGAATGATCCTGAACCGAGTTCAAGTTGGTGATCCTCGCCTTTGCCGCCATCAAACTGGACGCCATCGACTGAGCCATCAAAATCGATAATTGCAAAATCGCCATCACGGGCAACTTTACGCTTACTGGTTATCATCTCCGAACGGGAGGCCTGCATCTCTTCGATCTTGTCATCAACCATCTTCGGATCGGCAACGAATTTCTCTTTCTCAAGTTTCAGCCCGGTGTAGTCTTTGGCTTCAATCTCTGGTTTGACCTCAACCTCGGCAACGTAGGAGAATGGCTGGCCTAGTGCCACATCACCACTTTCAGTGATATCAGGGTTCGCCATAGCCGGGATTTTATGCTCAATCAGCGCTTTGAAGTAGGTGTTATTCACCAGTTGTCCGGCGACCTGCTCTTTCATTTCCGGTTCATAGTTCCGCTCAAGCACATTTTTAGGTACCTTGCCTTTACGAAACCCCTTGATTTTAGCAGTCTTCGCCAATTTTTTATAAGCGTTGGAGATTTCTACATCAACCTGCTCAGCCGGGATGGAAAAAGTGAGCTGCTTGCGAATACTGCTAATATCCTGAACTTGAACGTCCATTGTCTACCTCTTTAGTCCTTTCAAACTGTTATGCAAAATTGGTGCGGATGGAGGGACTCGAACCCACACGTCGTAAGACACTGGTTCCTAAGACCAGCGTGTCTACCAATTCCACCACATCCGCAAATTCAAAACTCTAAAAAAAGAAAAAGCCCGACCCGCGATTCCTTCCGTAGTTGCATTCGGAAAGTGGTGCGGAAAGCGCGGGCTTTTAAAAGTTATGGGGTGAGTGACGGGGATTGAACCCGCGACATCTGGAGCCACAATCCAGTGCTCTACCGACTGAGCTACACCCACCATAAAAACGGTGTTAATACTAGCCAACTGCTAATTCTATTGTCAACGAGAATCTTCTCCCACATTAACTGCTGGCACGCCAGGGAGGACTCGAACCCCCGACCTACGGCTTAGAAGGCCGTTGCTCTATCCAGCTGAGCTACTGGCGCAAGAAAATGGTCGGGGAGACAGGATTCGAACCTGCGACATCCTGGTCCCAAACCAGGCGCGCTACCAGGCTGCGCTACTCCCCGACATTCCTTTTCCAACTGCTATAGGGCGGCCATGTTTAGCATGAACTATAATAAAAAACAACCTTTTTTAACGGACGATTTCGGAAGCTGACCGGCCTCGAAAAACAACACCTGATCAGAGTATCTGCTTAAGGAACAATTTCGCCCGATCTTCCTGGGGATTATTAAAAAATGCTTCTGGATCGCCCTCTTCGACAATCTTGCCGTAGTCCATGAAAATCACCCGATCACCGACCTCTTTTGCAAACCCCATCTCGTGCGTCACAACCACCATAGTCATCCCTTCAACAGCGAGTTGCTTCATGACATCAAGGACTTCACCGACCATCTCCGGATCAAGTGCGCTGGTCGGCTCATCGAATAACATAATTTTCGGATCCATGGCCAGAGCCCGGGCGATAGCAACTCGCTGTTGCTGGCCACCGGAGAGTCGAATCGGGTATTCGTTCTCCTTTTCGGCAATCCCGACTTTGTCGAGCAGCATGCGCCCCCGCTCTTCAGCTTCGCCAAGCTTGCGCTTGCGCACTACCTTCTGGGCAAGGATGATGTTTTCCAGCACAGTCTTGTGTGGGAACAAGTTAAACTGTTGAAACACCATGCCGACTTCGCGGCGGACCTTGTTCAAATCAGTTTTTTTATTTGCCAGATCAACACCATCAATCATGATGTGTCCCGAGGTGAAAGTTTCCAGCCCGTTAAGGCAGCGCAGAAAAGTTGACTTTCCCGAACCGGACGGGCCGATAACAACAACTACTTCTGCCGGCTTTACATGGACGGAAACACCATCGACAGCACGCACAGTTTGATCGCGACCGATGAAAGTTTTTTTCAAATCGACTGTTTTAATCACTGACCGCCAGCCTCCTCTCCACCCAGGCAATAACCTGGGACAATACCGACGTCAACATAAGGTAAAGAAAGGCGACGACAAACCATATTTCGAAGGTGGCGAACGTCGAGGTAATAACCTCGCGGCCACTCTTGGTCAGATCCGTAATAGCGATTATTGACACCAGAGATGAATCCTTGATCAGGCTGATAAATTGCCCGGCCAAAGGCGGCAGAGTCCGTTTAAACGCCTGCGGTAGAATAATATAAACCATCGCCTGGGGCACGTTCATGCCGAGCGAGCGGGCGGCTTCCATTTGTCCTTTGGGGATTGACTGAATACCGGCTCGAATAATTTCAGCAACATATGCCCCGGCAAAAATTGCCAATGCGCTGACTCCGGCAACAATTCGACTTATGTCAAGAACAGTCCCGATAAAGAAGTAGAAGATGAAAATCTGTACCAGCAGCGGTGTGCCACGGATCAACTCAATATAAGTAATTGACAGGCTGCGCAGGGTCGGATTATTTGAAACCCGACACAAACCGGTGACCAAGCCTATAATCATGCCAAAAATACTGGCTACCGCTGAAATCCAGATGGTAGTCCATAGACCGACCAACAGTGGACCGGCTCGCCAGTCGAAGACTGAGCCAAGATAATCGCCTTCAAACAGTTCTTCGCCTTCACTGACCTGAATTGTGTCACTGTCGACTTCAAACATCTCTTCGACGCCATCTTCACTAATGAGCGTAATCTTTGTCGTATCGCCAATCTTTGACACCGATTCAACCCGGCCATCGAAAGGTGTCGGAACCAACTCCTCATTATGATAGACAAAGTACTGCGGAACTCGGTTCCAGCGCCAGGTATAGTCAATTTTTTCAGTGGCAACCCAGAGTCCGGCAACCATTGAAAACAAGATAGTAGCCGTAAGTAAATGCCAGGGCCAGGTGTTACGGTTTGTGTTCAACGTGTTGATTCCTGAAATTAGTTGGGCAAAATCATAGCGGGGCTGATCCGAAAAGGAAACAGCCCCGCCATTAATCAGACGATACTATTGAAGGTCTTTGAGCCAGGCATCGCTCAGGAACCATTTCTTGTAAATTTTGTCATAGGTTCCATCATTCTTGGACTGAACCAGGAAGTTGTCCAGCCAGTTGATGAAGTCAGCATTACCTTTGTTGACGGCCCAGGCCAGCGGCTCATAAGTGAACGGCTCGTCGAGCAGAAGCAGTTTTTTCTGGCCTTTTTCAGCAAAAGCGATGGCGTTGAACGGAAGATCATAGACAAACGCATCGATCTTGCCATTGAGCAGATCCATAACCCCTTCCTGCTCGGTCTCGAAAGATATATAGGTCGCCTTCGGAATCATCCGCTTGGTCGCCTGCTCACCGGTGGTGCCAAGCTTGGAAGCAACTTCATACTTCTTATTGTTCAAATCCTTGTAAGACTTGATTTCACCAGCCAGTTTCTTGTCGATCAAAATGCTCTGGCCAATAACGATGTAAGGCGAGGCAAAACTGATCTTCAGGTTGCGCTCCTGAGTCAAGGTCATGCCGCTCATAATAATGTCAAATTTCCTGGTGATCAGCGCCGGGATGATACCGTCCCAGGCAGTGCTGACCAACTCAAGCTTAACCCCCATGGCTTTTGCCATCCGCTTGGCCATATCAACATCAAAACCAACAATATCACCTCTTTTATTGGTCATTTCAAACGGCATGTAGCCCGGCTCCATACCGACCCGGAGTACGCCGCGCGACTGAATGTCATCCAGAGTATCTGCGGCAACAAAACCCGGCATTGACAGAGCCAAAGCCACCAGAAAAAGCAGGGTGGTAATTTTCTTTAACATTGTGTTTCCTCCATTTCAGTTGAAATATTTAACTTTAATAGGACTTACCCTCATCCAATAATTCCTGAATAACCATCCGGGTACCGCACTCAGGACAGAGCGGCAGATCATCTAATGGTAAATAGACAATTTGCGTGTAGCGACACTTCAGGCACAGCACCTGAATCGGCTCTTTTTTTCCTCTTGACATCCACGACTCCCGAGTCTCATATATGTTCGATCTTCAGACTGCCAAAACAACTTTTTCACTATAACAAACTTAACACAGTACACCACAAGAAAAACTTTAATGTCTGATATTCAGCGCAAAAAACGATATACCGCCGAATTTCTCCTGTTCACAGTCACGCTGTTCTGGGGAGCAACCTTCCCGTTAATGAAGGACGCAATCAGTCAGATCCCGGTCATGTCGTTCCTCTTTATCCGTTTCGCGGTCGCCTCGGCACTTTTACTGCTGATCGCCGGTCGTGGCATGAAGACCCTCGATCGCAGGGGGGTCGGCCGCGGCATATTCCTCGGTACGCTGCTGTTCGGCGCGTACTTATTTCAGACTCTCGGCCTGGAGATCACCAGTTCGGCCAACGCCGGATTTGTAACAGGTCTGAATGTCGTCTGGATACCGCTGCTGGTCGGACCGATTCTAAAAAAAGCGCCGGCTGCCGCATCGAAGATCGGTGTTGTATGCGCCCTGATTGGCCTGTTCATGTTGACCTGGCAGTCACCGTGGCAGGTCAATCCTGGCGATGCGTTGGTCTTTATCTGCTCGTTTTTCGTTG
>CBDUUF010000032.1:0-10547 GCA_965370375.1 uncultured Desulfuromonadaceae bacterium | reverse complement strand
GACAAACGATAACGGTGACATTACGTTCACGAATAATCATTAAACATAACTGGGCAAATGAGGACAAACATGGCTAAGAAAAAATCGACTATAGAAAAAGGCTCCATCTCAATCCATACCGAAAACATCTTTCCGATCATCAAAAAGTGGTTGTATAGCGACAAGGAGATTTTCCTGCGCGAGCTGGTCAGCAATGGTGTCGACGCGATTCATAAACTGCAGCATATCAACCTGGTCGAAGGGTTGAAGATCGCTGATGAATACAAAATCGAGATCACGGTTGACAAAGAAGCCGGCACCCTGACCATCAGCGACAATGGCATCGGCATGACGATGGACGAGGTACGCAATTACATTAACCAGATCGCCTTCTCCTCGGCCGAAGAGTTTATTGAGAAATACAAGACCGACGACAAAGATAGTCAGATCATCGGTCACTTCGGTCTCGGCTTTTACAGCGCGTTTATGGTTGCCAAGAAAGTTGAAATCCGTACCCTCTCCTATCAGGACAAGGCCAAAGGCGCCCACTGGAGCTGCGAAGGGAGTACAGGTTATGAACTTGAGGAGTTAAAAAAGACTGCGCGTGGCACCGAGATCGTTCTGCATCTGTCTGATGATGAAAAGGAGTTTCTCGAGGCTGACCGCCTGAAGGCGGTGTTAAACAAGTACTGCAACTTCCTGCCGGTCGCCATCAGCCTCGAAGGCGAGGTTGTTAACGACCGTAATCCGCTCTGGGCCAAGTCTCCGAGTGAAGTGACAGATGAAGAATACAAAGAGTTTTACCAAAAACTCTATCCTTTCTCCGAAGAGCCGCTGTTCTGGATTCACCTGAATGTCGATTTCCCGTTTAACCTCAAGGGGATTGTCTATTTCCCGCGCCTGAACAATGAATTTGACGTCACCAAGAGCCATATCAAGCTGTTCTGCAACCAGGTTTTTGTCTCCGACAACTGCAAGGAGCTGATTCCGGAATTTCTGACGCCGTTGCAGGGCTGCATTGACGCGCCCGATCTGCCGTTGAATGTCTCGCGTTCCTACCTGCAGAATGATCCTCAGGTGCGCAAGATCAACGAAGTACTGTCCGGGCGGGTCGCGGCTAAGATTGTTGAATTGTCAAAAAAGGACCATGACGCCTTCACCGGCATCTGGGACGACATCCACACCTTTGTCAAATATGGCATGCTGCGTGATGATAAATTTTACGACAAGGTCAAAGATCACGTACTCTTCCGTTCGACCGGCGAGCAACGGCACACGACACTCAATGATTATCTGGAACGGGCCAAGGCAACCCACGAAAACACAATTTACTATGCCAACGACGAGGCCGGACAGGCCACCTACCTGAAGATGTTCAAAGGCCAGGGCAATGAGGTCGTTATCCTCGACCACATGATTGACAATCACTTCATTTCGTTTCTGGAATCGAAAAACGCCGACCTTAAATTTCAACGCGTTGACGCCGACCTGACTCAGAACATTCTCGAAGAAGGTAATGAAGAAGAACCGGCTGAAGGGAGCGACGAAAAGAATCGTAGCGACCAGATCAAAAGTCTGTTTGAAGGTCGACTGAATGAGGATGAGGGCCTGACAATCCGGGTCGAAAGCCTCAAAGACGCCACAGTCCCGGCGATGATATTATTGTCTGAGCAGTCCCGCCGTTTTAAGGAAATGACCAAGATGATGGGCCAGGCCGGCATGGAAATGCCCGAAGAAAAGACTCTGGTGGTCAATCTGACTAGCCCGGTGGTTAAGAATCTTGAAGAGCTACAGACCGCGGGGAAAACTGCTGATGCCGAGGTGATCGCCGAGCAGGTCTGTGATCTTGCTCGTCTGGCGCATCAAGGGTTTGATCGTGAGCAGATGGAAGCATTTCTTGAGCGGAGTAATAAGATTTTGGAGATGGTTGGCAAGAGCTGATGCTCTTTACCTTATAGTTGCAGAAACAAAAGCCGCCCTGCTGTTTAGCAGGGCGGCTTTTTTATTATAAGTTCCGGGGACAGTATATCTAACTCTACAATTTGGTATCTTGGGAGCCAGACCCTGATTGACCCAGAGTACTTCACTTCATGTCAATCCACGAAAGTATGTTTGTCAAGCCTGACCCGGAACACTCGCCTGTATTGAATATAAGAATAGGTATTATGTCCCCCGATTCCTCTCAGCTAAAGCCTGCTCTGGTTCACCTGGAAAAAGAGAATTGACGCCGGGTGTGGGTGAAGATAACTGTTATTTAAAGTCTCAATGTCCGTTTTTCTTCCTAAAAACGAGGGATGCGCAGATTGCAGCCGTTTCTTGGCAGAAATGATTGCGTCAAGGACAAGATCAACAGTCACATCATCGATGTCAGCAGAAGTGATAAGCAAAGTCTCCAGCGAAAGGGTCTCTATGTCGGCATCGAGGTCAGCATAGATCCCGGCAGGCAAAACTTGGGAAGTGAAACCCGAATTTGAATCAATCAACATGCTCACATTTGGCCCATTAATTCCGACGAGATCCATTTGGTCACTAGCCAGGCCACGGTCAAGTCTTGCATCTGGATGCATGCCGACATGAAGCATGCCCTGCACAGAACCGTTATTCAGAGCGATAAAGTCCTGTGAATTAACCGAAGGGAGGCTCTGATACAGGCTGAAACTGTCTTGTTGCCAACCTTTTGTAGCCATGATCTCTTTGAAAATGAGGTTCTGGAGGCTGAATGTGGCCCCACTGTTCACCCTTTTCCCGACCAGGTCGCTTAGCTTTGAAATTTTTGCCTCACTGCGCACAATTAACGATATCGGCATACGATACAACGGCATCAGCAAACGCAGCTGATCGTAATTGAGGGAAACAAATCGAAACAGTCCGATATTATGGAAGGCATCATAGACGATCTTTGAGTTGACCAGAGCCAGATCTAGTGATCCGCTCTGAACATTTGTCAGATTGTCAGTATAGTTATCTGAAGGTACCGGCCGACAACTGACCTCTTGATCAAACCTGACAATGGAACGACAAACACTTCTCCCGGCAAAGTAAGAGAATGATCCCACCTCACCAGTGCCTATAAGTAACTCGTAGGCATATCCAGATGAGGGAGAGAAACTTGAAAAGATAACCGTAAATAGAAAAAATACGATAAGACCGAATTCTTTTTGTATGCACTCCCCTTTTATCATCCTTTTCCTCCCCTGACTCCGGGCTGAATAGATTTCATAATCTACGAATTCATGTATAGCTTTTAATAATACAACAATTACGCGACATATGAAATAAGAGGGATAACTTTTTCAAATGGCCCCCATCTGCACCTTCACCGTATGTTTACCCGTCTTACTCAAGGGAATCTGATTCCCCTCGATCGGTTCACCATCCAAGTCGATCAAAACAACACCCTGTCCGACCCGGTCCGGATTCTCTACGACGATTTGATATTCGGCTGCATCAAACCAGCAGGTCGCGGAAAAACCTTCCCAGCTCGCCGGAATAGTCGGATCAATAAACAGATAATCACTACGCCGCTTCAAACCAAGAATCTCCTCTACCCAGGCCCGATACATCCAGGCCGCCGACCCGGTATACCAGGACCAGCCACCTTTGCCGACCTTGCCTGGCAGACGATCGACATCGGCCGCTACGACATACGGCTCAACCCCATAGTGACGGGCCTTTTCGAGATTTGACGAATGTTCAATCGGATTCATCATCTTAAGCAGCTGCACGGCACGGTCGCCATCGCCTTTGCGGGCCATCGCCATGGCAAACCAGAGCGCCGCATGGGTGTACTGGCCACCGTTTTCCCGAACTCCGGGCGGATAACCTTTTATATATCCGGGTGAATGTGCAGATTTATCGAACGGCGGTTCAAACAACAATACGATCTGTTCATTCTGCAGAACAAGCCGATCCCAGGCCGATGCCATGCCTGTTTCAGCTCGTTGCGGATCAGCCGCACCGCACAACCAGGCCCACGATTGCGGGAGAGAATCGATTTTGGCTTCATCACTTTGCCCGGAACCGAGGGGGCTGCCATCATCGAACCAGCCACGTAAATACCACTCACCATCCCAGGCTGCCTGCTCTATATTTTCCAGCAAGAGCTTTTTCTGGTCATAGTAGGCACGGGCAAGCTCCTCTTTATCAAGGGCGTAAGAGATTTCAATCATCCCTTGTAGCACATCAACAATAAACCAGCCGAGCCAGACGCTTTCCCCTTTGCCGGCAGCGCCGACCAGGTTCATCCCGTCATTCCAATCACCGGTACCGAACAACGGCAGACCATTCGGCCCCGAGGTCAACCCTTTGCTTACCGCCCGTCGACAATGCTCATACAACGATGCCTGCTCGAACAGCTCCTCCGGCATAGAGAAAACTTCATGCTGATCATCTTCGAGCGGCGGTGCATTCAAAAATGAGGCTTCTTCTTCAAGGAAATCTACATCACCTGTAACCCGTACATAATGGGCAACTACATACGGTAACCAAAGCAAGTCATCGGAAATACGCGAGCGGATACCGGCGCCGGAAGGCGGATGCCACCAGTGTTGCACGTCACCTTCCCGGAACTGACGGCTGGCCGCCAGTAAAATTTGTTTCCGGGCCAGTTCTGGCCGACAGGCCATAAAGGCGGTAACATCCTGCAGTTGATCACGGAAGCCGAACGCCCCACCCGATTGATAAAGTGCTGATCGACCCCAGATCCGGCAACTCAGACTCTGATACAGCAACCAGCGATTGATCAGAAGATCGGCTGCGGGTTCGGGTGTCTGTACGGTTATGCCGCCGAGCAGCTGGTCCCACCAGGCGATGGTTGCGTCGAACGCCTGCTGTACCGCCCCCTCTGCACGATAGCGCTCGACAAGTCGACAGGCTTCATCTTTTGATCCGGCCTGGCCGAGCATACAGACCACAACCCTGCTCGCACCGGGAGCCAGTTTCAGTTTTGTCTGCAAGGCAGCACATGGATCGAGACGTGCCCCGGTCACGCAATCCAATCGGGTGTGGCCAAGTGCGAGCGTTTTTGCTTTTGAACGATTACGCCCGATAAAGGCCGTCCTGTCACCGGTGAACGACTCCGGTGCCGGTTCGAGCGTCGCAAAAGCGACCCGTTCGCCATATTCGGGATGATACCGATTGTAACCCAACAGGATCGAAGACCGCCGATCCCAATGGGTGATCGTATGCATCTGGGCACTTTCCCGGTGTTCACCAAGCGTTAGCTCTACATAATGGGTAACCGAGAGTTCCCGCCATCTGTTGGTATCGTTGCGTAGCGTAAGCTGCTGAAATTTAACCGGGGCACCGCCCGCAGCATCGTTCGGTACAAATTGCCGCAATTGCTGGCTGATACCGAAGCTGTGGCGTTCAAACAAACTGTATCCGGCGGCATGACGCACCCGGCAACTGTCCAGACTTTTGATCGGCTGTGGCGTTACAGTCCAGACGTCACCACTTAGCTCATCACGCAGATAAACAACCTCAGATGGCGGATCAAGCACCGGGTCGTTTGACCACTGCGTCAACCGGTTGCGCTGGCTGTTGCCGAACCAGGTGAAGCCTCCGCCTGACTCACTGACCATGGTCCCGAAATCCGGGTTGGCCATAACATTGACCCAGGGCGCAGGGGTCTGCTTCATTTGGTCGAGAGTCATGACATACTCGCGCCCGTCCGGCGTAAACCCGCCAATCCCATTAGCAAAAACCAGGTCGATATCAGGTAGTGGCTGTATCGGATCGGGCGGAATACTGCTGATTTCCAAAGCCTCGCTAAGCTCAATGTTTTCGCTGGAAATGCCGAGTTGTTGTGCCAGGGCACCGCGGGTTGCCACCAGAACAATACCGGCAACAGCTTTCATCAACCTGAGATCATCCTCCGGAATCTGATCGGCACTGCGCAAGTGAACGTTTCCCTGTGACTCACTGCTCACCGGCGAGGAGTAGGCCTGTATCAGATTGATCAGTTTCTCGCGCAGAGGTTGCTCGTAACTCCCCTCTTCCTCATTTAGGATCAACAGATCAGCAGCAAAACCGTGCATCCGCCAGTAAGTGTGAGCTTGCAACAATTGACGGATAAGATTCAAATCGCGGGATTCGGCAATTGTCACCAGGATAATCGGCAGATCACCGGATATACCATACGGCCAGAGACCGGCCTGGCCTTTGCGGTTTTCGGTAACCTGATCAACCGGGGCGCGCAAGGTTTGATTGGGGAACAACAAATGATTGGCCAATTGCTGGAACCAACGCGCCTCTTCCGGCTGGATATGCAACAAACGCAACTCGATCTGTGCCGATCGCCAGGCAAATTCGATGGCGCGGTCAATCTGGTAAGTCTCGGCATATTTATCAGTAAGGGCGATCACCTCTGCCCGTGTCCGGGCGACGGCCAGAATAAAGGAGACCTCACAACGCTGATTCGGCTCAAGTGTAACCTGATGCTTCAGGCTGAATACCGGATCGAGAACAAATCCCTGACTATTGCTCGGCGGAGCAATCACTGCGTCGGGTCGAGCGAGATTATTACCACGACCTATAAACCGGCATCGATCCGTTTCGAATTCAAACGGCGCCTCGCCAGGGTCAGTCGCAATTCGATGAGCCATAAACATATCGGCCGGCTCAGCAGTTCGCGAGCGGCGATAGGCCAGAAGCGTACGTCGATCCGGGAGAGCTTCAGTCTGGATAAACATCTTATTGAAAGCCGGGTGCTGCCGATCAGCATTGTGCGAAGCCATGGAGAGCTCAATGTAACTTGTCAGGCAGAGTGTTCGTCGCCGGTCAGTTCTATTGGTCAAGGACAAACGACGTATCTCAACATCATCTTCTGGCGACACAATTACATCAGTAACAGCTCGAATACCAAAATCGATCCGGTTGTAGGTGACACGATCCAGGGCAAACTCAACTTCGTAAGCGTCTGACTCCAGGCCAACCGGGTGATAGGCTGCAGACCAGATGCGATCCTTTTCCTGCTCATAGATATAGAGGAAACTCCCCCACAAATCAGTTGTCTGGTCAAAACGCCAGCGAGTCAGCTCCTGCCCATTCCAGTGACTGTAACCTCCCCCGGTGTTAGTCAGCATCAGGCTCAAAGAACCGTTACTAAGCAAACGGGTCTTGGGAATGGAGGTATGTGGTGACGTGAACCGTTTGCCGCGATCTTCGAGGCTGCCTGTATCGATAACCATTTGTGCTTTATCGCGTGTGGAGGCAAGTTGCAACGGTGGCAAGGTTGGAATCTTTTCCTGAAGTAAAGGTTCGAACGCCTTGACCCTGGCATCGGCATGAAAGCGCTTACGAAACAGGTCGTCTTGAAGAAAATTAATTAGTGAAATAAAGCCCATCCCTTGATGATGCGCCATATAGGCTTTGACAATAACCCCCTGCTCACCACCTTTTTTTGCCTTGCGACTGAAGTCAATCGACTCGTAAAAGCCGTATTCGTTATAAAGACCAAGCTTCTCCAGTCGCTTCAGGTTTTTAAGCGCTTCTTTAGGCCGGATACCGATCGCCAACATGGTGGCATACGGGGCGACCACCAGCTGGCTCTTCATCAACCGCTTCAAACCGAGATTTGGCACGCCAAAGGCCATATACTGGTAGGTTTTGTTACTGTCCAGATTGCCATAGGCCGACTCGGACATCCCCCAGGGAACCTTGCGCTTTGCTCCATAGCGAATCTGGACATCGACAGCCCGCTGAACTGCACGATGCAACAGGGAGTTGTTGTACGAATGCTGCAGCAGCAACGGCATCAGGTACTCGAACATAGTGCCGCTCCAGCTCATCAATACCCGATGGTTCCCGATCAAAGCATGTGGGCGGCCCATAGAGAACCAATGCTCCATCGGAATATCACCCCGGGCGATCGAAGCAAAACTACCGAGCCGGGCTTCGCTGGCCAACAGATCGTAATACGAACCATCAAGTCGTCCGACCGAAACATTATAACCGACGGCAAACAGTTTCCGTTCTGAGTCATAAAGGAAACGCATATTGATCGCTTTGCAAAAATGCTCGATATCGGCATGCAGGGACGAAATCCGTTCGGTCAATCTTACGGCTGCGCTACGCGACTCTCCATACGCATCTATTACCTGATCAAGCAAAACTTGCGATTGAACGGTTTTTCGAATAGCTTGAAAAATTGAGCTCGAGCGAAAATCTTCATGCACAAGCCAGGTCAAGGCCGGAGCAAACTTTAATTCCTGAGCCAACAGGCTATGCCCGGATAAAACCGACTCAGAAAGATCACCCTTTTCGGCCTCGATCAGGCAGACCAGCCAGCCGAGGTAGGTGCTGATTGTTGCCATGGTGTTATTTATTTGCTGGGCAAGCGCATCGCACCAGTAGCTCACATCGCTCATCTCGGCAGAGGAAATACTGATTTCAGCAAGCACTTCCGGCATTATCGCCGCATCATCTATCAGCTGGATAATTTGCTGCAGCGGTTGCTCCGCCGGTTGCCGCCATCTTGCGAGCCGTTGCTCGAGTTCCTTCAGCCCCCGCACGGCATGCCCATCCTCACTGGCCAGACTGAGCAGGATGCTGCCACAGTCGGCAAATCCGGTGAAGACCGACGAATCAAAAACTGGACGTTCGTGCATCTCCTTCAGACCGGTTTCCAAGGCCCACAAGGCCGCCAACAGATTGCCGCTGTCGACCGATGAGACATAACGGGGTTCAAGCGGTTGCAGATCGGAAATATCGTACCAGTTCAACAGGTGGCCCTCATACTTCTCCAGTTTGTTGAGGGTCGACATGGTCTCGGTAAGACGGTTAATCACAGTATCGTCGGTTATATAACCACAATCACGCGCACCGAGCAGGCTGAGCATCCAGAGCCCGATATTGGTCGGACTGGTGCGCATGGCAACCTGATCCTGATGCGAAACCTGGTAATTGTCCGGAGGTAGCCATGAGGTTTCTCGGTTGACAAAATCATCGAAAAAACGCCAGGTTCGACGGATGAGTTTGCGCAGGTAGATTCTATCCTGTGCCGAAATCTCGTCGATCGCCTTGAGCGGTTGTGTACGCGAGGTCAGAAGCCAGCCAACAGCCGGAGAAACAAACCAAAGGACGATAAAGGGAGACGCGAAAACAAGGCATTCTGCCTGTTGGCTATAGATCAGCCAGCCAAGTGCTGTCGCCAGGCAAGAAACAGAAATGAGTGAGACCAACAGAAGCTTACGCCGGACTACGCTACCATAATGAGCAAGTTGTGATGATGTCCACTCAAGAAGATGTCGATGCGAAACCAGCTGACGATAAAACACTCTGGTGATAGCGCCGATGGTAATCAACGCCAGATGCGGCATCATTGCCACCTCGGTAACCGTCCGGACCGTGTCACGACCTAGATGTGACAAGGAGAAATTTTTCAGGCCATTTCGGGTAGTCACCAGATCAAGCAAGCGGGATATAACCGGCCAAAATTGATACAACCCGACCAGCAGCAGAGCCATGATCGCAGCAGTACTGCATGCCATCCAGGAATAAACCAGCAACAATATGCTCGATATCGGGACAAGACTGCGGCGTAAATTATCGAAAACCTTCCAGCGACTAAACATGGAAAGTGGATTCCGTCCCAGTTTTCCACCCGGAAGCGGAACCCAGGGCAGCAGCCAGGCGCCGATCTGCCAATCCCCCCGGATCCAGCGATGCATGCGCCCGACATAACTTAGATAATCGGGAGGAAATTCGTCATACAGTTCAATATCACTGGCAAGACCGGCCCGGGCGTGAGCCCCCTCAAGCAGATCATGGCTTAAGATAAGATCTTCCGGAAATCTGTCGGCCAGAAGTCGGTTAAAGGCATGAACATCATATATCCCTTTGCCGTGATACGAGCCTTCACCAGACAGATCCTGATACACATCCGCTATCACACGACTGTACGGGTCAACACCGATCGAATCGGAGAACATTCGACTGAAAATAGAATAATTGCTACTTGGCAAAGATGATGAAACACGGGGCTGGATAATGGTGAAGGTGCCCGGGATAAGTTTGCCTCCGGCATCGAACCGCGGTTGATTCAATGGATGGGCAAGCGTCTCGATCAACCGACGAGCGGTACCATGCGGCAGCTGTGTATCACTATCAAGAGTTATGACAAAGCGAACGCCAGTGAGTTGCTCCGGATAGCCAACCTGAATTAATTCAGTGGCATAGTCTGGACAGGTTCCATCAAGAAGTGCATTCAGTTGCTCCAGCTTCCCCCTTTTTCGCTCCCAACCGATATACTTCTGTTCACTCTCGCACCATGAGCGCTCACGATGAAACAGGAGAAATGAATTACCATAACGCTCATTCAACCCCTTGACCCCCCGAACCATCTGCTTGATATGGGCAGAATCAAGCAGCTCGGTCTGACTGGTCGAATCGGTAAAATCAGTAAACAGACTAAACAGCAGGTTTTTGTCCCGATTCGCCATGAACCGGATTTCCATCCTTTCGATATCAGCCCGGATCGATTCTGCATTGATCAACAGCGTCGGAATCACGACCAGTGTTTTGAATTCAGCCTGTATCCCTGATTGTTGATAATCCATTTTAGGTAG
>CBDUUF010000031.1:0-10658 GCA_965370375.1 uncultured Desulfuromonadaceae bacterium | reverse complement strand
AGTTGCAAAACAACCTCGGTTATCAGACCATCTTTTGGCAATGAACTACAGCGATAGGTAAACTCCAGCTCTCCTGCGGAAATCCGCCTGCAACCGTCCGCCGCACAGACTGTCACCTCGTGTACAACATTGCCGATTTCCTGGCCATGAGCACCAACGTTCATGCATACCGCGCCACCGAGGGTAGCCGGGATACCAGCCAACGACTCGAGTCCACCCAAACCTAATTGAACCGTCTGACGAATCAGTGCCATCAATGGCAGCCCGGCTCCGGCTACAACCCGACCATCTTCGCTAATATGCAGCCAATTCAGTTTGCGGGTATGAATCACCGCGGCCTGGATACCGCCATCCCTGATTAACAGGTTGCCGCCGTAGCCAAATGAAATCCATGGACACGCAGCTTCTGACAGAATACGTAACGCCAGCTCCAGATCGGCGAAATCTTCCGGCACCAGAAATAGCTCGGCATCACCCCCGACCCGCCAGGTAGTGTGGGCAGCCATCGGTTCATTGCGCCGCACCTCGCCGTGCATCTCCTGCTGCAACTGTCTGAAAATGTCCGCATAATCAATTGTCATTTTTATGCTCTCTCATAAAAATCGACTTAAATGGCTAATCAAAAACTTTGACACACAAGGCGTAGTGGCTTTTCAGGGGCGACGGCATAAATATTTATGTCGAGTTCCTGAAAAACGCTGCAACGCAGTAGGGGAAATTTTTTGCGCCGCCATCATTTTTTCTCCAGTTCGTTTATCAATGCTTCGCCGACCCGCCAAACATTTCCGGCGCCAAGCGTCAACACCAAATCATCAGCGGTTACCGTTTGCTTGAGGTGTTCAACGACCGCATCGGCGTCAGCGATATAATGGACATCCTTGTGACCATGCCCGGCAATACCTGTTGCCAGATCGGCACCTTCAACCCCGGGTATGGGGTCTTCACTCGCCGCATAAACATCCATAACAACCAGATGATCCGACTCGTTGAATGCGGTCATAAACTCGTCATACAGCGCTTGGGTACGGCTGTAACGATGCGGCTGAAAGACCACGACAATACGCTTGTCCCAGCCGTTTCGCGCCGCTTTGAGCGTTGCAATTATTTCTGTCGGATGGTGGCCGTAGTCATCGACGACCATAATATCGTTTCGGTCATACTTGATCTGGAATCGTCGTTGAACGCCATCAAACTCATTCAAGCCTTCAGCGATGGTTGCAAATGGCAATTCCAGTTCAAGGCCGACGGTAATAGCCGCCAGACAATTAAGCACATTGTGCTGACCTGGCATATGCAGGCAGATCTGGCCAAGTTCACCATCACGATTATGCACCCTGAAGCTGGTTCGGCTACCGTCATAGGTTAGATCGGTAGCGTGCAGATCTGCCTGGGTCGACAAGCCGTAGGTTGTAAACCGCTTACTGATTTCCGGAATGCAGGACTGTATATTGATATCGTCCAGGCAAATCACCGTTACGCCGTAAAAAGGCACCTTGTTCATAAAGCTTATAAAGGTCTCGCGAATTTCATCCAGGTCGCGATAGTAATCGAGGTGATCTGCATCTATATTGGTGACGATGGCGATGGTTGGCGACAGCTTCATAAAAGAGCCATCCGACTCATCCGCTTCTGCCACCAGAAAATCACCCTGGCCGAGTTTGGCGTTCGAACCGATAGAATCGAGACGGCCGCCGATGACAACCGTCGGATCGATCCCGCCATGTGCCAGAATTGTCGCCACCATGCTGGTTGTTGTTGTTTTTCCATGCGTACCGGCAACAGCTACGCCGTACTTCATGCGCATCAACTCAGCCAGCATCTCTGCGCGCGGAATTACCGGAATTTTCAGCCGATGCGCTTCTGCAACTTCCGGGTTTTCTGCCCGGACTGCGGTCGAGGTCACCACCACATCGACATTCTGCAGATTCTCCGCTGCATGACCTGAATAGACTATTGCGCCAAGCGAGACCAGTCGCTCGGTAATGTCGCTACTGGCCAAATCCGAACCCGACACCTGATAACCAAGATTAAGCAACACCTCGGCAATCCCGCTCATACCGATGCCACCGATGCCGACAAAATGTAGTTTTTTTATTTTTCCATACATCAGGCCGCCCTCTTTTGTTCAATTATTTCCCGACAAACGTCAAGGATCTTCTCTGCCGCGTCACTTGTGCCCTGCTTCTTGGCTGCGGCAGCCATCGCTTGTAACCGCGGCTGGTCAGCCAGCATTGAGTTAACTATTGCTGCCAGGGTTTCTCCGGTCAGCCCGGCTTGCTCCAGCATGATGGCCGCTTCTTTTTCAACCAGAGCAAGGGCGTTGGCTGTTTGATGATCACCGGCGGCATGCGGATACGGAATCATTACCGCCGGTCGACCACAAGCCGTCAATTCGGCAACAGTCGTCGCTCCAGCGCGACAGACTACCAGATCAGCTTCTCGATAGACCGCAGCCATATCGTTGATAAACGCCTCGACCTTGATATTTGAACTATCAATCGCGGCATAAGCCGAGGTGACCCGTTGCAGATCGTCGTTCCCGGTCTGGTGAATCACCCGTAACTCCGGATGCGCTTGCATTATCAATGGAACCGCTGCACACATTGCATCGTTAATCGCTTTGGCTCCACGTGAACCACCAAATACCAACAGGGTCGGTGAATCGCCGCTGACCGGTGGACAGTCTGTCATCCCGGAGCGTAACGGGTTGCCGGTCATAATTGCTTTAACCCCGGTAAACGCCGTCGTTGTCTGGGCAAATGCAACACAAACCCGATCTGCCCAGCGCGCCAACAAACGATTGGTTAAGCCGGGGATGGCATTCTGTTCATGCAGCAGCGTCGGCAAGCTTAAAGTTTTTGCCGCAATAACCAGGGGTGCAGATGCGTAACCACCGACGCCAACCACAATATCCGGACAAAAACGCTTCAGGATTCGTCGTCCCTGCATAATGCTCTGGCCAAGTTTTGCCATAACTGCCAATTTTGCCATGCTTCCCTTCCCTGTAAAGCCGCTGATATTTACCGTTTCCAGATTCCAGTCGAGTTCCGGTAATACCCGGTATTCAATACCTTGCTTCGTACCGACAAACAGAATCTCGGCGGAACCTACCTGCTCCTTCAGCTTTTCGGCCAAGGCAACAGCCGGGAAAAGATGGCCACCGGTGCCACCACCGGCTAACAGCAATCTCATCGCAACTCCTCAGGTAACTGACTCGATATATTGAGCAGAAT
The DNA here is from genome assembly GCA_965370375.1 of uncultured Desulfuromonadaceae bacterium. Taxonomy (GTDB): domain Bacteria; phylum Desulfobacterota; class Desulfuromonadia; order Desulfuromonadales; family UBA2294; genus Kmv16. The sequence continues at coordinate 7,425 of CBDUUF010000031.1, read as the reverse complement.
ACCGACCGCACACAGGGTGACCCAGAGACTTGTGCCACCGTATGACAAAAACGGCAACGCCAGCCCTTTGGTCGGCAACATCCCGAGCACCACTGCAATGTTGATAAATGCTTCCAGACCGATTAATAGACTGATACCGAAGGCTAGATTGCGGCCAAATGGATCTGTTGATGCCAACGCTGTGTGCATGCCGCGCAGAATCAAAACCAGGAACATGGCGCTGATCACAAACACGCCGATAAAACCGAGTTCTTCACCAATCACTGAAAAAATGAAATCCGTATGTGCCTCCGGTAGATAAAACAGTTTCTGTTTACTTTCGCCGAGACCATTTCCGGCAACGCCGCCACTGCCAAAAGCGATCCAGCTCTGAATAATCTGGAAACCGCTGTTGGTTGGATCGTCCCAGGGATCTAAAAACGCCATAATCCTGCGTCGTCGATATTCAACATTCATCACCAGAAAGTAAAGTGCTGGAATGGCAAGTACTGCCAGACCGATCATGTAGCGCATCCGGGTACCGGCCACAGTGAGCATGACCAACGCCACGCCGACAATAGTCAAGGCACTGCCAAGGTCTGGCTGGGCCAGCAACAGACCCACAATTGCGCCCAGAATCAACATATAAGGCAGGAACCCCTGCATGAATTCACGGACCCGTTCGCCTTTTTTGCTGAGCGAGTGTGCCAGAAAAATCACCAGAGTTATCTTGACTAACTCTGCCGGCTGAACCGAGATCCCCGGCAGGCGAATCCACCTTGCCGCACCACTTATTTTTGTGCCGATCCCCGGGATCAGGACCAGCACCAACAAGCCGATGCTGATCAGAAAGAAAAACGACGCGAACTTGCGGTAATGCCGGTAATCTATTTGAGCAACTACCGCCATGATTACAAACCCGGCGATGGCGAACCCGCCCTGACGCTTGAGAAAGAAGAACCCGTCAGCATAGCGCTTGTCTGCCATAATCGATGAGGCTGAATAGACCATCACGACACCGAGGCAGGTCAACACCACGCTGAGCAAAAGAATCGAATTGTCGAATCCCTTGCGAAGTTCCATGTTCAGATCGCCTCCTTCAACTTCAGAGCAGATACCAGTCGGGAAAAAACTTCGCCCCGTTTGATATAACTGTCGAACATATCAAAGCTTGAACAGCCGGGTGACAACAGAACGGTGCCGCCGGCCTGCGTCAATTTTTGTGCGGTCTCGACTGCCGAGTCCATACTTTCAGCGCGTATAATATCAGTGTAAGCACCGAGTTCCTGTTCTATGCGGGTCGCGGCCTCGCCGATCAGAATTAAATGCTCCACCTTCGCCTCGACCAGCTCCGACAGAATTCGGAAATCGCCACCTTTATCCTTACCACCGGCAATCATGGTGACCGGTGCCGGCAGACCGGCAAGACTCATGGCTACGCTGCCTATGTTAGTCCCTTTAGAGTCGTTGAACCAGTCGACACCGTCGATAGTCCTGATCAGCTCCATGCGATGCGGCAGACCGGTGAAAGCACAGACCGCCTGCCAGACCTGCGGACTTGAACAACCCTCGCATAGCGCCGGGATCATTGCGGCCATCGCGTTCTCGATGTTATGCAACCCCTTGAGCAACATCTCCTCGACCGCAAAAGTGGACTCTAAACCCTGCCAACGCCAGACAATATTACCGCTTTGTAGTGACATCCCTTCAGCCAGTGTCTGTCGGATCGAAAACCAAATCTTTTGTGCTGAGATATCCGCTGCCGCTTTAACAACCAGTTGGTCATCAGCGTTCAGGATCACAAAATCGTTGTCAGTCATGTTTGCGAACAACCGCTGCTTGGCGGCAACGTAATCCTGGATATCTGTATAACGATCGAGGTGGTCATCGCTGATATTCAGCAACATTGCATAGCGCGGATGGAACCGATCGATCGTTTCCAGCTGGAAAGATGAAAGTTCCACTACCAGCCACGCCAAGTCGCGATCAGCGATAGCGTTGGTCAACGGTTTGCCGATATTACCGCCGACAAAAGTCGATTTGCCACAGGACTCAAGAATCCTGCCGAGCAACGCTGTGGTCGTCGACTTGCCATTGGTTCCGGTGATGCCGATGATTGGAGCTTCAATTTCCCGAGCGGCCAATTCAATCTCGCCAATGATCGGCACACCTTGGCTGGCAGCTGCCTGCACAGCCGGAATAGAGACCGGTACACCAGGGCTCATAACTATAAGATCTGCTGCGGTAAACAGCTCAGTCGTATGCCCGCCAAAATCATAACTGACTGACAAACCTGCAAGCTTTTCAAGGCCCGGGATGAATTCAACTGATTGTTGATCGCTCAGCACAACCTGTGCTGATTCCTCTGTCAAAAAACGACAGAGCGCCAGACCGCTTACCCCGGCTCCGACAACCACAACTTTTTTATCCCGATAGTTCGTCACGTTTATCTCAACTTCAATGTCGACAGGGCTATCAGCGCCAGTATGATGCTGACAATCCAGAATCGAACAATGATCTTAGGTTCCGGCCACCCCTTGAGCTCAAAATGATGGTGAATCGGAGCCATTCTGAAAATTCGTTTGCCCCAGAGCCTGAATGATGCGACCTGCACAATAACCGACAGCGCTTCCATGACAAAAATGCCACCAACGATGACCAGCAACAGCTCCTGTTTGGTGATAACGGCAATTATCCCAAGAGCACCACCGAGCGACAGACTACCGACATCACCCATAAACACCTGCGCCGGGTAACTGTTGAACCAGAGAAACCCGAGGCCGGCCCCGACCATTGCTCCGCAGACAATCGCAAGTTCACCAGCACCCTGAACGCTGCTGATCTGCAGGTACGCCGACAGCTTGGCGTTACCGGCCAGGTAGGCGAACAGCAGATAGGTTCCCGACGCAATGATCATCGGTCCGATCGCCAGACCATCCAGACCATCAGTCAGGTTGACTGCATTGCCGGACCCGACCACGACCAACATAACAAACAGGATATAGATCCAACCGAGGTCGGGAAGAAACCCTTTGAAAAATGGAAAAGCCAGAGTTGTTTCAAACGCCGGATAGACAAAAAGCAACATTGCTGCCGCACCGGCTATCAGCATCAACCAGAGCATCTTGGCCCGGGCCGACAGTCCGTCACTGCTCTTCTGCTTTACTTTCATGAAATCATCAACAAAACCGACGGCGCCGAAACCGATTGTCACCAGCAGTGTGACCCAGACATAATAATTAGTCAGATCAGCCCACAACAACACCGGCAGTACGATCGCCAGCAAAATCAGGGTGCCGCCCATTGTCGGCGTCCCCTCCTTTTTGAAGTGTGATTCCGGGCCAACCTTGCGAATCGTCTGGCCAATCTGCAACTTTGACAAGGTTCTAATCAGCCACGGTCCGATAATAAAGGAGATGACAAGCGCCGTGATAGCTGCATAGATCGTCCGGAATGTAATAAACCGAAAGACATAAAATGCGGCAAATTCTGTATGTAGCGGATAAAGTAAATGATAGAGCATCTATCTACCCTTCCTTGCACAATTGCATTTTTTTCAGAACATTACTGATCGTTTCCATGCGCATCCCTCTGGAGCCTTTTACCAGAATACGCGCGCCCGGCTGAATCAGGTCGCGCAGCAAATCAATTGCTTCTTCGTGCGAATCAACACAGGTGATTGCTCCATCTGGCATCCCGGCTTTAACAGCGCCAACCCCTGCTGCCTTGCACAACTCGCCAACCAGAATGAGTGAATCAGCTTTTGTTGCCGCCATAGCACCTACTTTTTGATGCCAGCTGGTAGCCTCTTCACCAAGTTCAAGCATGTCACCCAGCACCGCTATGCGCTGTCCGGAGTCGGCGAGATCGTCCAGTGTGTCGAGCGCGGCCCCGACCGAAAGCGGGTTGGCATTGTAGCTATCCTCAATCAGCAGCACGTTACACTCAAGATCGATCAGCTCCATGCGACCGCTACAGGCGTTGAATGCTGCCAAGCCACGAGCGATTGTTTCACCATCAACGCCCATAACATGCGCGGCAGCGGCGGCAGCAAGAGCGTTGCTGACATTGTGTTGACCGACCACCCCGAGTTGTACCGGCCACTCACCATCCGGCAAAAGCAGCTTAAATTGCTGGCCCTTTTCGGTGGTTAATATCGACTCAGCTCGCACATCGGCATCAGGGGCCAAGCCGTACAGCAGCCGTCGAACACTGTTGGCAACCGGTATTTTACGGACATGCCGGTCATCGGCGTTGATCACAGCACAACTGCCTGGTGCCAGCGACTCAAACAGCTCACCTTTAGCGCGGGCAACGCCCTCAAGCCCGTGCAGTGTTTCAAGATGTGCCGGGCCGACATTAGTGATAATACCGATAGTCGGCGCCGCAATCTGACTCAAGCGGGTAATTTCACCCCGGGCGCTCATACCCATTTCAAGCACAACCCACTGATGATCTCCTGCCAGACAAAAAAGAGTCAGCGGCAAACCGATCAGGTTGTTGAAGTTCCCTTTTGTTACCAGACCAGGATTTTTCAGTCCGAGAATTCCGGCCAGCATCTCTTTGGTTGTCGTCTTGCCGGAAGTCCCGGTTACACCAACCAGCGGGCCTGAATAGCGTCGCCGGACCGCAGCCGCCAGATCACCAAGCGCTTTGAGACAATTATCGACTACGATAACCGGCACCGGCAAACCGTTGACTTCATCTTCACTCAGACAGGCTGCCGCACCACTGCGCACTGCCAGAGCCAGAAATTCATGGCCATCAAAATTGTCACCGCGCAATGGCACAAAGAGTTCACCCTCACTGACGCTTCGACTGTCAGTTGAGACGCCGGTCACTGATCCTCCGGAATTATCCGGTGTCAAGCGACCGCCAGTAATATTTGCAATATCCTGAAGTTCAAAGATCATTGCTTACCTGGCCTCTTTCAATGCGTTGCGAATCTCTTCTCGATCATCAAACCGACTCTTTTCAGTGCCGATGATCTGGTAATCCTCGTGTCCTTTACCGGCTACCAGGAGTAGATCACTTTTGCGTAAACCTGCTACGGCCAACCGGATCGCCGCACGCCGGTCCGGTATCACAATGAAACCGCGATGTTTGCCTGTTAGCACTTCATCCTGACTGAGTTCCCGGTCAAAATGTTTATGCACCCCTGGCAAAATGTCCTGGAGTATCGCATCTGCCGCTTCAGTCCGAGGGTTGTCGGATGTGACAATCGCTATATCGGAATACCGCGTAGCCACCTCGCCCATAACCGGCCGCTTGGTCTTGTCACGATCACCGCCACAACCAAAGACGGTTGTGATTCTTTTCGGTTGCAGCCCCTTGACCGTGGACAGCACATTCTTCAGGGCGTCGCCGGTATGCGCGTAATCGACCAGAATCAAAGCGTCCCGGTTATTCTCTACCCGCTCCAGCCGTCCCGGGATATTAACAACTGCGGCAATCCCTTTGGTAATAGCTGCGGCCGGTATACCAGCCGCTTCGGCTGCGGCGATAGCACAAAGCAGGTTGTTGAGATTAAACTGCCCGAGCAGCTCAGACTTAAATATCAGCATGCCATTTTGCAAGGCTACGGTTGCGTCTATGCCGTTACGACTCAGATTGTATTGTGTCGCCCTGACGATTGCATATTTTGTAACTCCGCAGCTGATGCTTCCGGGAAACTCATCATCAAGTCGCTGCCCGTAGGTATCATCAATATTAACTACCAATGCGCCATCCTGTGGAATGATGTATTCAGCAAACAGACGCTTTTTGCTCAAGTAGTACTCACCCATGGTTCGGTGGTAATCAAGATGTTCCGGCGTTAAGTTGCTGAACACGCCGACATCAAAGCGTATGCCATGTACCCGTTTCTGTTCCAACGCATGTGATGAGACCTCAATCACCAGCGCCTCAGCCCCGGCCTTAGAAAATTCAGCCAGGGTTTTTTGCAGCTCGTACGATTCAGGTGTCGTATGTGAAGCCGGAATCTCGCGTTCGCCAAACCGGTAATTCACAGTACTGATCACTGCCGTTTTCAACCCGGCTGCCTGCAACATCGCCTCGAGCAGATAAGTGATGGTCGTCTTACCGTTGGTCCCGGTAACACCGATTACTTTCATCGCTTGCGTCGGATTACCGAACCATAATGCTGACGCTGCGGCCAGGGCACGTCGGGTATCATCAACAACTAACAGAGTAACTCCATCTGGAAGATGTTGTTTTTCCTCAACCACAACAACCGATGCACCATTCTCAACCGCCAAATTAATGAAATTGTGGCCATCAGACCCGACACCGCGAAGGGCAAAAAATACGTGCCCATTAGCTACCTTACGGGAATCATATGCAATCCCGGTAATTCGGCCAGAGCGATCTCCGCTTACACTTTTTGGGCTCAGGCAAGTGATTAAGTTTTGTATGGTCGATTCTTTAGCCATAGCCTTGTTCATACAATCCTTAGCGTTAACTTGGTGGCGTCATGCGCACCCAGGTCGCAGTGTTGAAACGTATCGGTTGCCCGGCAGCCGGCGACTGTGACATCACGCGCCCGGTCCCTTGCAACTTGAGATTAAGCCCTGTCTGCTCCATCATCTGCATCACTTGTCGATAGCTCATACCACGAAAATCAGGCATCGTGATCAAGCGCCCTGAGGCATCACTGGCATGAACGACTGGAGCAATTGCCTCTGGCTGAGTGCCCGCCACCTCCTCCAGAACCATACGATTAATCTTTTCCGTCGGCATTACCTTCAGGTAACGCATTGCCTGACCGGCAATCTTTGAAAACACCGGCGCCGCGGTCAGACCACCATAAGACTTCCCGGTCGGCTCATCCAATACAACCAGAATAACCAGCCGTGGGTCATCGGCTGGTACAAAACCGACAAACGATGAAACCGAGCGGTCCATAGAATAGCCACCGGTAACCGGATCAACCTTTTGTGCCGTGCCGGTTTTACCGGCCACCCGGTATCCGGGTACTGCGGCTTTAACACCAGTTCCGCCGGGCTCGGTCACAGTTGTCATCATTTCTCGCACCTGATCAGCTACGTCCCGGCCAACCACCTTGCGCCGAACTCGGGCACTGTTTTCAATCTTTATATGCCCATAAGAATCTGTAACTTTTTCGACCACGTACGGCGACATCAGATAACCGCCATTAGCTATGGCTGCTGTCGCCATTGCCAACTGCAGTGGCGTCACAGTCAAACCCTGACCAAATGAAATCGCCGCCAAATCAATCTCAAACCAGCGCGAGGGGGCATGCAGTACGCCATTGATTTCACCCGGCAAATCAACTCCGGTACGACTGCCAAAACCAAAATCCTGTAAATAGCTATAGTATCGATCCCGTTCCAGCATCTTGCCTATCTTGACCGAGCCGATATTCGAGCTGAATTTAATAATCTCCTCCGGGGTCAGTCGGCCATATTTCCGGTGGTCATGGATCGT
>CBDUUF010000030.1:0-10739 GCA_965370375.1 uncultured Desulfuromonadaceae bacterium | reverse complement strand
TGCCGGCCTGACGTGCCCGGTCTAATGCTCCGGCATCTGGGTTGTTGCTGATCACCAGCACGACTTCAGCCTGCAGTGCTTCATTTTGACAACGGTCAATGATTGTCTGCAGGTTGGTGCCGCCGCCCGAGGCCAGTGCCCCTATGCGAAGTTTACGGCTCATTCTTCGACCAGTTCGACCTGCCCGGAATCATCAGTCAAGGCAATCTTGCCGATAACTGACGCAGTTTCGCCGAGGCCATGCAATCTGGATAGAATATCCTCTACCTCATCCTTACTGACAATCAGTACCATGCCGATGCCGTTATTGAAGGTGCGGTACATTTCTGCCTCATCGATGTTGCCGCCTTCACGCAGTAACTCGAACAGGGCAGGAATCTCCCAGCTTCCTTTACGCAATATCGCTTTGCAATGTTTTGGCAGAACACGTGGGATATTCTCAAGCAATCCACCGCCGGTGATGTGCGCCATCCCCTTAATGGTAAAGTCGCGAATCAGGTTGAGGACACTTTTTACGTAGATTTTAGTCGGTGTCATTAGCGCTTCACCGAGTGGGATAGCCATCCCTTTTGCCGGTTGGTCGAGCGGCAGGTTGAGATTCTCTATAACAATCTTGCGCGCCAGTGAGTAACCGTTGGAATGCAACCCGCTCGAGGCGAGGCCGATTATCACGTCGCCTTCATGGATACTCGACCCGTCGATCAGGTCGTCACGGTCGACAACACCGACGGTAAAGCCGGCCAGATCGTATTCCCCTTCCGGGTACATGCCGGGCATCTCGGCGGTTTCGCCGCCGATCAGGGCACATCCAGCCATTTTGCAGCCAGCGGCGATCCCCTTGACTACTTCTGCCGCCTTCTCCGGCGAAAGCTTGCCGGTGGCGAAATAATCGAGGAAAAAGAGTGGCTCTGCTCCCTGGACGATAATGTCGTTAACGCACATGGCGACGAGATCGATACCGACAGTGTCGTGCTGGTCGAGCATGAAGGCGAGTTTCAGTTTGGTGCCGACACCATCGGTTCCGGAAACCAGGGTCGGGTTTTTGTACTTATCTGCGTTCAGTGAAAACAGGCCGCCGAACCCACCGATATCGGTCATAACTTCGGGGCGCATGGTCGATTTGACCAATGGTTTAATCATCTCAACAAAACGATTGCCGGCATCGATATCAACGCCGGCGTCTTTGTATGTCGCTTTCTTCTTACTGGACAATGGACGACTCCTTGGATTCCTTGTTAAAACCTGCCATTTTAATAGAACAACCCATCCGCCTTGTCAATCTCTAAGTCGTGAAAACCAGCCGAAAATGCCAGGTTTTTCTTTGCAGATTAGGCCTGCCTGTCTTATGATGTGAAGCCGATGAGATGCTGTTGATCGCTGGAAGGGTGCCGCTTAAGTATGGAGCATTTATGATTGACTCGCCAGCAACAGTTATCCGGACCATGCAGAGGTCAGATATTGAAGCGGTAGTTGCTGTTGAGCAGCTGGCAAACCGACACCCCTGGAGTGCCGGCCAATTTAATTCCGAACTCGATAACCGCTGTTCTGTTGTTGATCTTTGTTGTCTTGATGGCGTGGTGACCGGCTTTCTCTGTAGCTGGTTAGTGGTTGATGAGCTGCATATTCAGAATGTGGCGACACATCCGCAGTACCGACGCAAAGGGTTAGCGGTTGCACTGTTGACCAACCGTTTTGATCAGGCCAGGCAGGCGGGGGCGATTGTTGCGCTGCTCGAAGTGCGGCTCGGTAATGCCGGGGCGATTCGTCTGTACGAACAGCTCGGTTTCCAGCAGACCGGTCGGCGCGGCGGTTATTATTCGGATGGTGAAGATGCGCTGTTGATGGAATGTGATCTTGCAACTTGATGTCTTTAGCTGCTCTTAACTACTATTATTGAGCAACTGAATAAAAGAGGGAAAATGAAGAATTATAAAACCATTATCTTGTCTAATCTTGAGATTTCGCCGGGCTATTTCCGGATGCGAATTCTGGCCCCCGGTTTCGGTGCTCAGGCCCGATCCGGGCAGTTTGTGATGTTCCGGGTGCAACGTTCGTTGCCACCGTTGCTACGGCGTCCGTTCGGTATTTTCAAGGTTGGTATTCTGCCGCCTGATTGTGAGGGGATGGAGTCGAAGGAGTATGTTGAAATTCTCTATAAGGTCGTCGGTCGCGGCACGAACATAATGTGTGAACTCCATGAGGGTGATCATGTCGAGCTGCTCGGCCCACTCGGGACCGGTTTCTTCAGCACCTCTACGACAAAGGAGAAGATTCTGGTCGGTGGCGGCATCGGTCTGGTGCCGCTCTATATGCTGGCGAGTGAACTGGTTGGCGAGAGCCCGGTGCGACTGTTAATGGGTGGCCGCAACCGGGATGACATCTTGGCGGTGACCGAATTTGAACGTCTCGGAGTCGAGACCTACGTCTCAACTGATGATGGCAGCCTGGGTGAAGAAGGCCTGGTTACCGTTGTGCTGCAACGTAAACTGGAAAAATATCCAAATGCTGAGGTCTATGCCTGTGGCCCGATGCCGATGTTAAAGGCGGTCCAGCAGATCTGTCACGCCAAGGGTGTTGCCTTGCAGGTCTCGCTTGAAGCTCACATGGCCTGTGGCGTCGGCGCCTGTCTGGGTTGTGTGGTCAAGGGTGCCGGTCATACCGAAGAGTCGCCGCAGTATCTATGTTGTTGCAAGGCTGGCCCGGTGTTTCGGTCCGAGGTTCTGGATTGGGAGAAAATGGACGATGAGTCAGGTGGAGGGTGCGCATAATGAATGACAAGAACCTGTTAAGTGGCAAGCGCCCAAATCTGTCGGTCGAGGTTGCCGGCATCAAAATGCGCAATCCGATAATGCCGGCCTCCGGTACTTTTGGTTATGGCGAAGAATATACACCGTTCCTTGACATTGAAAGAATCGGGGCCGTAGTGACTAAGGGCTTGTCGCTTAAACCAAAGGCTGGCAATGCTATGCCGAGGATTGCTGAAACAATCGGCGGTATGCTCAATGCAATCGGCTTGCAGAATGTTGGTATCGATGCCTTTATCAAGGACAAAATTCCGTTTCTCAGTCGTTTTGATACCCCGACAATCGTAAACTTTTTTGGTAATACTTTAGAAGAGTATGGCGAAGTTGCTGCGCGCTTGAATGATATTCCTGAGGTTGCCGGTGTCGAGTTAAACATCTCTTGTCCTAATGTTAAAAAAGGTGGAATTGTTTTTGGTACCGACCCGGTTGCGGCCAGCGAAGTGGTTGCCCTGGTTCGATCTAAACTCCAGAAACCGTTGATCGTGAAGTTGACTCCGAATATTACCGATATCACAGTGGTTGCTCGAGCGGTTGAAGAAGCGGGGGCGGATGCGATCTGTTGCATCAATACCCTGACCGGAATGTCGGTCGATATCCGGACCCGTAAGCCACGTTTGTCCAACAAGGTCGGCGGGTTGTCCGGTCCGGCGATAAGGCCGGTCGCTGTGCGGATGGTGCATCAGGTTGTGCAATCTGTTAAAATTCCGGTAATCGGCGTCGGCGGCATCGTCACCGCCATGGACGCGCTTGAGTTTCTGATCGTCGGGGCAACGGCAGTTCAGGTAGGAACGGCCAATTTTGTCGACCCGGCAGCGATGATTTCCATTATAGACGGGCTTGAGGCATTCTGTATCGAGGAGGGGATTGACGACATCCATCAGGTTATTGGCAGTCTGCAGGCCTGACGTTGCGTCGACCCCAGAAAACTATCAGGGCGTTAACGGTATGGATGTAATCACCACGCACATAAACGCGGATTTTGATTGTCTCGGGGCAATGGTTGCCGCCAAGCTGCTCTATCCCGAGGCTGAGATGGTTTTTCCGGGAGCGCAGGAGCGCAACCTGAGGGCTTTCTTTGTCCGCAGTACGATTTATGCCTACAATTTCAAGCGGATCAAGGATATCGATCTAGATCAGGTGAAACGGCTGATTCTGGTCGATGTCTGTCAGGCGGACCGGATCGGACCGTTTGCTGCTGTTGCCTTGAACCCCGATGTTGAAGTGCATATTTACGATCATCACCCGGGGAAGTCCAAACTCCAGCCAACTCAGTCGCATGTCGAGCAGGTCGGTGCTACGGTCTCGGTGTTTGCGCGTCTGTTTATGGAAAAGGGGATTCGTCCCGACCCGGATGTAGCGACCCTGATGATGCTCGGCCTTTACGAAGACACCGGCAGTCTGTTGTTTAATTCGACAACCGGTGAAGACTTTGCCGCCGCAGCTTTTTTGCTCTCCTGTGGTGCTGACCTGAACGTCGTCGCAGATTTTCTGACCCAGGAGTTGACCGCGGATCAGGTTGCGCTCCTGCATGAGCTTATCAGCTCCCGCTTTGTCCTCACCGTCAACGGTATCGATGTTTCCATTGCCCATGCTTCGTCCGATAAGTTCGTTGGCGATCTGGCGGTTTTATCGCACAAACTTAAGGATATGGAGAATCTGAATGCCCTGCTGGTCGTTGCCCGCATGGGCGACCGGGTGTTCATGGTTGGGCGTTCGCGTATCTCTGAAGTTAACGTCGGAGAAATTCTGGGTGAATTCGGCGGCGGTGGTCATCCTTTTGCAGCGTCGGCAACTGTACGCGATGAGACCCTGCTCCAGGTTCTCGACCGTATTTCAGAGGTTCTTTCACGCCATATTTTACCCGTTTGGGAGGCGCGACACCTGATGTCTTCGCCGGTCAAGTCTGTCGGTGTCGCGGATTCGATCCGCAAGGCCCGAGAGATTCTGAACCGGTACAACCTGAACGCCCTACCGGTTATGGACTCGAATCAGGTAGTCGGTATCATCAGCCGCCAGACCGCTGATAAAGCGGCACATCACAAGCTGGATCAGGCTGATGTGGCGGATTATATGACTCGGGAAGTTGAGCCGGTCGCCTCGACTGTGTCGATCAGTGCTCTGCAGGAATTGATTGTCAATCTGGGGCAACGCATTGTTCCGGTTGTCGATGGTCAGGATCTTGTCGGAGTTGTGACCCGTACTGATTTGCTCCGGCATCTTGTGACTGGCGCCCGGAGTTCTTTGCGCGGCAACACCATTAATGGCGGCGGTCATCATGTGCAGAAAAAACATCTGCTCCGGTTGCTCAAGGCGCAGTTGCCATCGAAGATAGTTAGTCTGCTTGCTGAGTTTGGCCAGATCGGTGATCAGATGGGTGTCGGCGTCTATGCGGTTGGCGGTTTTGTCAGGGACCTGCTGCTGCGCAAGGAAAATTTTGACATTGATATCGTTATAGAAGGTGACGGGATTGAGTTTGCCCGGCAAGTCGGCAAGGTAATGGAATGTCGAATTCGCCCACATGAAAGATTCGGTACGGCAGTTATTATCTTTCCTGATAATTTCAAGGTTGATGTCGCTTCGACCCGAACCGAGTATTATCTGGAGCCTGGCGCTCTGCCCAAGGTGGAGCATTCTTCAATAAAGCTCGATCTTTATCGCCGTGATTTCACCATAAATACGCTGGCGCTGACGCTGAATGTCGATAATTTTGGTGATCTACTCGATTTCTTTCAGGCGCAAAGAGATCTGCATGAAGGGGCCCTCAGGGTATTGCACAACCTGAGTTTTGTCGAGGATCCAACCCGGGTATTTCGTGCCATCCGTTTTGAACAACGCCTGAATTTCCACCTTGGTAAGCATACTGAGTCGCTTCTCAGTAGTGCGGTGCGGATGGGATTTGTAGGAAAAATCGGTGGTTTCAGGGTTTACCGTGAATTGCTGCACATTTTCAATGAGGCAGATCCTGTCGCATCGGTAAGGCGAATGAACGATCTCGACCTGCTTAGTTGCCTGCACCCGGCGCTGACCTGGGATGATGACTCGGTGTTGCTGTTTGAGGAGGCGAAACGCGCACTGCATTGGTATGAGTTGCTTTATACCGGCAAAGAGTGTCGTAGCTGGCTGGTATATATGTTTTGTCTGACGGCAACTTTACGGCCGGCACAGGTTGAAGAATTTTGTCAGCGGCTTAATGTGCCGCCGCGGATTCGCTCGATACTGGTTGGTCAACGTAGTGACGTACTGGCGGTTAGCCGTAAACTTGCCCAGAGTGCCAAGCGAAAAAAAACGCCTAAAAACAGTCTGCTCTACCGCTGGTTGCAGCCGTTGTCGATTGAAGCCCTGATTTTTTTAATGGCTTTCAGTGCCACTGAAGAGATTCGGCAGGTAATTTCTCGCTATGTAACACATCTCCAGGGTATTAAGACCTCGTTAAGTGGTAAATCCCTGCAGCGGATGGGCCTTGAAACCGGGCCGCACTATGCAAAAATTCTTAATCTGTTGTTGGTCGCAAGACTCGATGGATTGACTGCATCGGAAGCGGATGAAATCGCTCTGGTCAAAAAACGATTTTCCAGATATCTTAAGAAATGATTTTTTGGCCGCTGTCAGGTGATTGGCTTGATATAGAGTGGTCTACTAATAATCCAAACATGTTTTACAGAGAACAGATGGAAACAATTCTTGCCAAAATTTCGGTGATGCTAGTTCCGGCTCTGCTGTCCGTAACGGTACATGAAGTAGCACATGGCTATGTCGCCGATAAGTTTGGCGACCCGACGGCTCGTCTGCTTGGTCGCCTGACCTTTAACCCACTGAAACATTTTGATTTTCTGGGAACTATATCACTGTTGGTGTTTGGCTTCGGTTGGGCACGTCCGGTGCCGGTTAATTTTGGCAATATGAACAATTCCCGTCAGGGCCGACTGGCGATCGCTGCTGCCGGCCCGGCCAGTAACTTTATGCTGGCCATATTATTCGCCATTTGTCTGCACGCTCTGGCGGCAGTCCCGGAACAGGCCTTTGGTGAGCATACAGCCCCGCTGGTTGATCCGTTCAGGTTGATGGTCGCCTTTGGCCTGTACATAAACATTATTATCGGAGTCTTGAATCTGCTGCCGATCCCTCCGCTGGATGGCGGCACCGCTCTGATCGGCGCTGTCCCTGAAAAACAGGCTGCGGTTATCTCCAAGCTGGAGCCGTTCGGCTATGTTTTTATCGTTTTGCTGGCCTATTATACCGGTTTCTGGCGGATCGTTCTGGCACCAATTGTCCTTTATATTGTCAGTTTCCTGGCTGGTGGACAAGCTTCAGTGATTGAAAAAATCATACTGTTTCCACTTGCTAACTTGTGATTAATTAAATGTCTTACGAAATAAGAATAGATAAATTTGAAGGTCCGCTCGACCTGTTGCTCCATCTGATCAAGAAAAACGAGATGGATATTTACGACATACAGGTTGCCGAGATTACCGGTCAATATCTGACTATTCTCGACACGATGAAGGATCTTAATCTCGACGTTGCCGGGGAATTTTTATTGATGGCGGCGACCTTGCTGCACATTAAATCAAAGTTCCTGTTGCCGCCGAGTGAAGATGACGAGCTTGATGACGATGAGATAGATCCACGGGCTGAGCTGGTCAGGCGTCTGCTTGAATACCAGAAATACAAAGACGCCGGCAATAAACTTGACGAGAGGCCCAGGCTCTCACGTGAAGTCTTTGCGCGCAAGTTCCACTCGCCGGAGTTGGCAAAGCTGGCTGAGCAGGACGATGGCGAAATGCTTGAAGTCGGTCTGTTCGAGTTGGTTGAAGCTTTCCAACGGCTGCTTAAGGAGACCTCGGATCCGGCAATTCATGAAGTCACTGCCGAACAAATATCAGTGTCCGATCGGATAAACGCTATTCTGACATTGCTGTCCGGACGTAAGGACCTCGGTTTTAACGAGATTTTTGCGGAGAAACCAGAGCGGCAGATGGTTATCGTTACATTTTTGGCGATGCTGGAGCTGGTACGACTGCGCCTGGTGCGGCTGATGCAGAATGATCGTTGCGGTAATATCTGGCTCTACCCAGCGGTGACTGACGACACAACACCTTTTCACTTAGATGAGGATGAACTTGGATATCTCTGAACAGCGAAAGCATATAGAGGCACTAATTTTTGTTTCTGAAGCGCCGTTGAAATCTGAGCGGATTGCCGAAATTCTGGAACTTAAGAACGCTGAGGTTGTCAACCTGCTACGCGAACTGTCTGACCGATACGACCAATCAGAAAGTGGCTTACAGCTTGAAGAGGTTGCGGAAGGGTTTCAGTTTCGAACCCGTATTGAATCCGCCGACTATATTCAACAATTGATTCATTCTCGTCCCTACCGGTTTTCCAGGGCCGCACTCGAGACCCTGGCAATTGTTGCCTACCGTCAGCCGACAACCCGGGCTGAGGTTGAATACTTGCGCGGCGTTGATTCCGGCGGGGTGTTCAAGACGCTACTGGAAAAACAGTTGATTAGGATTCTGGGCAAGAAAGATGTGCCGGGCCGACCGTTGATCTATGGAACGACCCGGGAGTTTCTCGAGTTTTTTGGTCTGCGTGATCTGTCCACTTTACCGACGTTGAAAGAATTTAGCGAGCTTGCTCCGGAGCCGATCGAAGCTGAGGTTGCTGTAGTGGTTGATAACGATCTGGATTATGCAGCTACCGACCGGGTAAATAAGCAGGAAGAGCCGGGTTGACCCCGGTTTTTTTGTGAGACTATGACAACACAAAGATTGCAAAAAATAATCGCTGCCTGTGGTCTGGCTTCCCGACGTGAGGCTGAACGTTGGATTGAGGCCGGTCGGGTAGCTGTCGACGGAAAGATTGCCACACTTGGTGACAAAGCCGACCCCCGTCAAGAGAAGGTGACCATTGACGGTAAGCCGATCGGCAGCGCTGAAAAAACCGTCACCATTCTTTTGAATAAGCCGGTCGGCTATGTCACGACCATGCGTGATCCAGAGGGCAGGCCGGTGGTCAGTGATCTGTTGACCGATGTTCCACAGCGGGTCGTGCCGGTCGGACGTCTGGACCTGACTACCGAAGGCCTGCTGTTGATGACCAATGACGGTGCTTTGGCACAGCAACTTTCGCATCCCAGTTTTCACGTCGAAAAAACTTATTTAGCCAGGGTGCACGGTCTTGTCGATGCTGCGGCGGTCAACCGGCTTGCTACTGGAATCAAACTGGAAGATGGTATGACAGCTCCAGCGCGAGTCCGCTTGGTTCGGACTACGCGAACCAACTCCTGGTTGGAAATGACCCTGCATGAAGGGCGCAATCGGCAGGTGCGCCGGATGTGTGAAGCGCTAGGCTTTCCGGTAAGTCGCCTGAAGCGGATTGCCTATGCCTTTTTACGTGAGGACAGCTTGAAACCTGGCGAGTATCGACGGTTGACAGTTAAGGAAGTGGCCCGCTTGAAATCAATCGGAGAGTCCAGATGATCAAGCTCGATTATACCTGCATGATGGCTGATGTTGTCGGTTCGGCAGCAGGGATTGAGATTTCAGAACTTGAATCTTTATTTGAACGCACGCGGGTGATTCATGCGGAGCTGCAACAACGCCGACAACAAGGAGAGCTGCCAGTTTACGATCTGCCGTTTGAACAACAGGTTGTTGCACAGATCAGAAAAATGGCCGACGAGATAGCTGAGCAGTTTGATGCTTTTGTGGTTCTGGGTATTGGCGGTTCAGCCCTCGGCACAACGGCGGTTGCTCGGGCGCTTTTACCGGGGCTGCATAATCAACTGGATCGTAACCAGCGCAATGGTCGACCGAGGCTTTATGTGCTCGATAATGTCGATCCGGTGACGATTAAAGAGTTGCTCGTTCACCTTGATCCGCTGAAAACCTGCTTTTGTGTCATCAGTAAATCCGGGTCCACAGTCGAAACCATGAGTCAGTTTCTGGTTGCCCGTCAATGGCTGCAAACAGCAGACGGAACTGATTATGTCAAGCAGATGATCTTGGTGACTGATCGTGAAAAGGGTGTGTTGCGCCGTCTGGTTGAAAGCGCAGGGTATCGCTCTTTTGCCGTTCCAGATGGTGTTGGTGGCCGTTTTTCCGTGCTGACGGCTGTTGGTCTGCTGCCGTTGGCAGTCGCCGGAGTTGATATTGAACGTCTGCTGGCTGGTGCAGCAACATTCTCCAGCCGGCTGGATTCTCCTGTTCTGATGGAAAATCCGGCATATCTGAATGCGGCGCTACAATACCTTGGTTATAACAAGGGGCTGCCGATCAGCGTGTTTATGCCGTACTGTGATCAATTGAGTGACCTTGCAGATTGGTTCCAGCAATTATGGGCTGAAAGTCTTGGTAAGGAAGTACGTTTGGATGGCAGTGTCGATCCGGTCGGGCCAACATTGGTCAAGGCGGTCGGCGCTACAGATCAACATTCACAAATCCAGCTTTATATGGAGGGGCCCAAGGATAAGATGCTGACCTTTGTTACGGTCGCCACTATGGATGATATCGCTTTTCCGGAGGTAGTCGATATCCCGGAGCTGGAGTATCTGGCGGGGCAAACGGCGGGGTCATTACTTAATTCCGAACAACGGGCGACAGCGGCGGCCCTGGCCCGTTGCGGGCGTCCGAGTGTTACTCTGCGTCTGGATGCTGTCTCACCTGAGAGCGTGGGGGCTTTGTTGTTTATGCTTCAGATCCAGACTCTTTTCGCCGGAGCTTTATTTAATATCGATCCGTTGAATCAACCGGGTGTAGAGGCCGGGAAAAATTTCACGTCAGCCTTGATGGGCCGTCCCGGCTTTTCCGATGTCAGAAATGATCTTGAAAGCTGGTTGGAAGGTGTGGAACGTCGTATTATATAAGCAAAATCAAACCCTTTCGTCTTGACAGTTCACCATGCAATGCTTTAACATTTATCGTTAACTATATA
>CBDUUF010000029.1:0-10888 GCA_965370375.1 uncultured Desulfuromonadaceae bacterium | reverse complement strand
TTCTTGATTGGCTTTCTGACAAAATAGACGAGGATACCAACGGTTACAGCAAAGTTAAAACAACGCCAGATGAAGTCGGTCACAATGGCACCGCTGTCAGCGTGGCCTTCACCGCTGGAAGCGATAGCCGGTAACGCAACAGTAACAGCCAGAATTAACAGGGATGTTATTACGGCATACTTGAACAGTTTCATTTTACAATGCCCTCCCGAGAATTTTTGACGCGATCGCGCCGGCCAGGCTCTCGGTATCGCTCTTCAGCTGTAGACGAGCTGCCGTGGCTGCTTCAGCCACCTGATCCTTGACACCCTGCAACCGCACAGTCGCTTCCTCGCGCGCCTTGCTGATAATACCTGCTTCTTCGGCGGCTCCAGCCTGACGCAATGCAGCTTTCTCCTGATTGCCCTGCTGCTTGGCGGCCTGAAGCTTTTCCTCGTAACGCGCCATTTTCTCTTCGATCTGCGCTTCGAGGGCACTCGCCTTAGCGTGTGCGCCGTCAATGGTTTCACGTCGACTCGCCATCACATTACGCAACGGGCGATAAAGCAGAATATTCAGAACAATCATCAAAACGATGAAGTTCGCAAACTGTACAAAAATAGTCCAATCAATACTAATCACGGTCACACCTCGACCCGGGTTAATACACCCGGTATTGATATATCTGTAAGCGATTTAATGGGCAAATACTACAATGCCTGACAGAAAAACAGAGCATTGCTACCACAGCGCTCTGTTAATGTCAACACTCCTGTTACCCAGGGGATTAACTAATATCCGACCGGATGGTCAATCTTCAGTTTTTACCACAGCCGCAGCGCCATTGGTCATGCTGATATTTCCGTTCAGCACCACACCTTCTTCGACCACCAGCACCGGGGTCTCCAGTGTCCCTTCAATCTGGGCCGGACGCCGCAACTCGACCCGTGAGGTCGCCTTGACATTCCCCTTGAACCGGCCGCTGAGAATAAAAGTACCAACTTCGACATCACCTTCGATATCAGCGGTCTCGCCGATGATCAAGGTGTCACGCGAGTTGATCTCGCCCTTAAAAGTGCCGTCCAGGCGGACAATCTCATCAAAGAAGAGTTTCCCTTCAAACTTGCTTCCAGGACCGAGAAACGCCTTGATCTCGCTTTTTTCCAAAGGGGTTTCCTTACGCATCAGTTCTATTCCTTCCTTCATTTAAGATCAGATAAACCACTGCAACAACAGTGCTTAATTGATCATTACTGTATTCTCAGGTTTTCCAGCAATCGATCCAGATCATCAGCTGAGAAATAGGTTATTTCAATTTTTCCACCCTTACCCTTAGGGTTGATCCGCACCTGGGTGCCAAGGGCCCGCTGCAACTCAGCCGCCAACTGTTCCATCTCCGGATCTTTGGTCTGGGTCTTTTTGCCGGTTTTACCAGCATCCGGCGCTTTAGTGTTTTTTACCAACGCCTCGGTCTCACGTACCGAAAGACCGTTGGCGGTAATGCGTGATTGCAGCTGTAATATCTGCTTTTCGTTGTCGAGCGCCAACAACGCCCGAGCATGGCCCATGCCCAATTTACCGGCGACCACTTCCTTCTGCACCGCCTCAGGCAAACGCAGCAGGCGGATGGCGTTGGCCACGGTAGACCGTTCCTTGCCGACCCGTCGGGCGACATCTTCCTGGGTCAGATCGAAATTCTGGATCAGGTTCTGATAGGCGAAAGCTTCCTCAATAGCATTCAGGTCTTCACGCTGAATGTTCTCGATCAAGGCGATCTCCAGTGCCCAATCCTCGGAGACATCCTGAATAACCACCGGAACCTCATACAGACCGGCCTTCTGGGCAGCTCGCCAGCGTCGTTCGCCAGCGATAATCTGGTAATGATCCGCCTGTTTACGTACGACCAGCGGCTGAATCACACCTTTTTCGCGAATTGAGGCGGCCAGCTCCTGCAGTTTGACGTCATCGAAAAACTTACGCGGCTGTCCGCTGTGCGGCTGCAGTTCTTCGATCGGGCACAAAAAGAACTTACTGTTTCGCTCCGGGATGGCAGAATCGAGCAGGGCGCCGATCCCTTTACCAAGGGCTGGTCGTTTCGCCATCTATTTTTTCCTCGCTTTAATAATTTCCCGGGCCAGATCAAGATATGCCTCAGCCCCGCGGGATGAGATATCATACATCAACACCGGCAGACCGTGACTTGGTGCTTCCGACAGACGGACATTTCTCGGCACTACGGTGTCAAACACCTTCCCCTTGAAATGGCTGCGGATTTCTTCGGCAACCTGATGCGAGAGGTTATTGCGACTGTCGAACATAGTCAAAAGAATACCGAACAGCTTCAATTCCGGATTCAGGTCACGCTGGATCAAACGGATAGTGTTCATCAACTGAGTCATCCCCTCCATTGCATAAAATTCACACTGCAGAGGAATCAAAACAGCATCGGCTGCCGTCAATGCATTGACGGTCAACAGGCCGAGCGATGGCGGACAGTCGATCAGGATGTAATCGTAGTCATCCCGAACCGATTCAAGCACCGCCTTGAGTTTTATTTCTCGGGCGAAAGCCGAGACCAGCTCAATTTCAGCTCCAGTCAGATCGGTGTTGGCCGGCAGAACATCCAAGTGGGGCATCTGCGAGGGGAGGATAGCGTCACGGGCTTCAACTTCACCGAGCAGCGCGTGATAGATCGTCAACTCGGCTTTTTGCTTGTCAATACCGATACCGCTACAGGAGTTGGCCTGGGGATCCATATCAACCAGTAAGGTTTTTTTCTCGGCCGCCGCCAGAGAAGCCGCAAGGTTCACGGTCGTGGTCGTCTTGCCGACACCACCCTTCTGGTTGGCGATTGCGATTATTTCAGCCATGCCCATCCTTGTCTACTCAGGTCTATTAATGCGACCCGGAAGATTAACACAATCCATTTAGCGAGAAAAGGCAAAAAGGCGTCAAAAATGACCCAATCCACAGACCTTCAACATCTTGTATTTAAGGTCAAAAACCTACGCAATATCTTGTGGTTTAAAACTGAAAAACAAAAGATACCGTCGGGCACCAGATCGTGGCAATTCGAGTGCAACCTGCTGCGAGCAGTGCAAACCATTTAACGCCAACCAGTCACCAACCTCGGCCAGCTCTTTTTCAGCCTCGGCCCCCTTCATGGCGATGATGCAGCCATCAGGCTTAAGGCAGGGCAGGGCCAGTTCAAGCAATTTTGGCAACGGGGCGAAAGCCCGGGCAATGACCCGATCGAAACCGCCTGCGGCAAACGGTTGTTGCGGCACCTGCTCAACCCGACCGTGCCATGGCGTAAAACCGGATAACTTAAAGTGCCGGGTAGCGTGACGTTGAAAAGCGATCTTCTTGGCCACAGCATCAACCGAGGCGATCTGTAGCTCCGGGCAGGCTATCTGCAACGGGATCCCCGGAAAGCCGCCACCGGAACCGATATCAAGTATTGAATCAGCAACATTCAAATACGGCAGCAACGTGAGTGAGTCGACCAGGTGCTTTTCAATCGCCTCGTCCGGATCGGTAATAGCCGTCAGGTTGTGGGTCTTATTCCAACGCAGCAGTTCTGCCAAAAAATCGACCTCAGCCGCCAGAACTGCGTCGCTTAACTGAATATCAAGTGCCAGTAACTGGCTTTGTAATTCGTTTTGCAGTACCATCTTAGCGCCTGAGCAGAACCGACAGGACAGCGATTGCCGCCGGGGTGACACCAGGAATCCGCGATGCTTGACCGAGGGTTCGCGGTCGACCAGAATCCAGTTTTTCCTGTACCTCACGGGAGAGACCGGAGATACCGATATAATCGAATCCGACGGGAATCAACAACTCTTCGAGGCGCCTGAACCGCTCAACCTGCTCCAACTGCCGCTGTATATACCCGGCATACTTGACTGAGACCTCCAACTGCTCAAGCACCGCCGGTGCCAGACCGGCAAGCTCCGGATCAAGGAACAACAGATCGGCGATACCGTAATCAGGACGACGCAACAACTCCTCCAACAGCGCGCCGTTCTTCAACTCTGTAAGTTTGAGTTGAGCCATGGCTGCCTGGTTGCTCGGTCCGACCCGAACGCTCCGCAACCGCTCTTCACCCTTCTGGAGCGCTGCAAGCTTGGCCTGGTGGCGTTGCCACCGCTCTTCGGTCAATAGACCGGAGCGCCAACCTAGTTCACTCAACCGCAGATCAGCATTATCCTCACGCAACAACAGACGGTATTCCGCCCGTGAGGTAAACATTCGATACGGCTCTACCGTCCCCTTGGTGACCAGATCGTCGATCATTACACCGATATACCCCTGATCCCGACCGATAACAATCGGCTCTTGCCCTGTAACTTTAAGCGCAGCGTTGGCGCCGGCGATCAACCCCTGCGCCGCCGCCTCTTCATAACCGGAGGTGCCGTTAATCTGTCCGGCATGATACAGACCAGCAATCGTCTTGGTTTCCAACGAGGCTTGCAGTTGCGATGGATTGACATAATCATACTCAATCGCATAACCGGGACGCATGATTTCGACCGCTTCCAGACCGGGAATCGTGCGCAGAAAGGCGAGTTGCACATCGGGCGGTAATGAAGTTGAGACGCCGTTCGGATAGATTTCAGCGCTGTGCAGCCCTTCCGGTTCAAGAAAAATCTGGTGTTTGTCCTTTTCCGGAAACCGGACCACTTTATCCTCGATCGATGGACAGTAGCGTGGCCCAACCCCCTCAATAATCCCACTGTAAAGCGGTGAACGGTCGAGTCCGCCACGAATCACATCATGGGTCCGATCATTGGTATAGGTGATAAAACACGGTACCTGCGGCGTGGTGATAGTCTGGGTGTCGAGCGAAAATGGTTGTGGTGTCGCATCACCATATTGTGGTTCAAGCTTAGTGAAGTCGATACTGGAGCGATCAAGACGGGCCGGGGTTCCGGTCTTCAACCGTCCAACCTGCATACCGAGTTCACCCAGATGGTCAGACAACCCCTCGGATGGCGGTTCACCAGCCCGGCCACCCGGGAAGTTATTCAGCCCAACATGGATCAAGCCGCGCATAAAAGTGCCGGTCGTCAGCACCACTGTCGTACCGTGGTAAACCACCCCTTCACGGGTCTCAACACCGACTACCTTGCCGGCCTGAACCATCAGGCGACTAACCGCACCCTGCTTCAAGTCGAGGCCTGATTGCGCCTCAACCACACCCTTCATCCGCTCAGCGTAGCGCATTCGGTCAGCCTGGGCGCGTGAAGCCCGCACGGCCGGACCTTTTCTGGTATTCAGAATACGAAACTGGATACCGGTCGCATCGATATTTCGGGCCATCTCGCCACCGAGTGCGTCGATCTCTTTAACCAGGTGACCCTTGGCCAGACCACCAATCGCCGGATTACACGACATCTGTGCGACCGTGTCCAAGCCCAATGACAGGAGCAGGGCGGAGCAACCGATACGAGCCGCAGCCAATGCCGCCTCACAACCAGCATGGCCGGCCCCGACCACGATCACATCATAATGTTTTCCATAATCAACCATAAAACCACAACCAGTAATTGTTCCACGTGGAACAATCTTTCAAATCACTGCAAATTGTTCCACGTGGAACAATTATTTTCCAACACAAAATTTACTAAAAATATGCTCAAGAATTTCGTCCGGGGTAGTTTCGCCGGTAATCTCACCTAGGGCGTGTAACGCTTCACGCAGCTCCAGAGCAAGAAACTCTAGTGGTTGACTGGCGGCTACTCCTGATACAAAACGATCAAGTGCTGTATTGGTTTTCACCAAAGCCTCACGATGCCGCCGGTCAGAAACCAACGTCGTCTCCACAACCTCACCACCACCCAGGAACTGCTCAACCATTAAACAGGACAGAGCCTCAAGTCCGAGTTTGGTTTTCGCTGAAACGGCGACGGACGGCAGGTCGGAATAGGGCTCAAGTAGAGCGACCTGCTCACAATCAGACTTATTGACCACCAGAATAGTCCGGCGTCCGCGACAAGCGTCCAACGCTAGTGTATCATCCTGGGTCAGCGGTAGACTGCCATCAACCACTAACAACACGATATCAGCCGTTTGACATTTTTCCCGCGCACGACGCACACCCTCAGCTTCAACCAGATCATCAGCTTCACAAACACCGGCCGTGTCAACGATCCGAATCGGTACCCCATCAACAACCAGGCTCTCTTCAATAGTATCGCGGGTGGTTCCGGGGATATCAGTAACAATAGCCCGGGCTTCGCCGAGCAGGGCGTTGAGCAAGGAACTCTTGCCAACATTCGGTCGACCAAGAATTAAAACACTGACCCCCTCACGCAAAACACGACCCTGATCAAAGGTCTGCAGGAGGGTTTCTATCTGCTTAATCACGGTAGTGGCGACAGTGTTTATATGCTCGATTGTTGGTGGATCGATCTCCTCGTCAGGAAAATCAATATGTGCCTCAACCAACGCCAGCGCCTCAACTACTCGATCACGAAAAGCGTAAACCTGGCGGGATAAAGCGCCATCCATCTGGCGCAGTGCGACCTGACAGGCCGCATCAGACCGGGAACGGATAACATCAATAACCGCTTCGGACTGCGCTAAATCGAGACGACCGTTAAGAAAAGCCCGCAAGGTAAATTCACCCGGTTGCGCCAAAGTCAAACCGGCATCGATGAACAGGTCGAGAATTTTACGTACCAGCAACTGCCCGCCATGACAATGAACCTCGACCACATCCTCAGCGGTGTATGACTTCGGCCCACGCATATAGACCGCCATCACCTCATCTACCAGACTCCCGTCAGCAGTGAATAAGTGACCGTGATAAAATTGATGCGAACGTGGTTGTGTAAAAGGGGTAGTCGGTTTGAAAAAACGGAGTAGAGTCGAAAGCGCCTTGGTGCCAGAGAGCCGGACAATGCCGATGCCGCCCTCGCCGGCGGCGGTTGCCGGGGCTACAATTGTCTGGTCGTTATGAATCACAATGGTAATCACTGGCCCGCCGGTAACAGCGGGCTCGCAAAGCTTCTATATCAGGACATGGTACGGTGAATATAATACTGCTGAACAATAGTCAAAACGTTATTAATTAGCCAGTAGATGACCAACCCGGAAGGGAAACTGAGGAACAAGAAGGTGAAGATGACCGGCATCCAAAGCATCATTTTAGCCATATTCGGATCACCAGCCGTCGGCGTCATCTTTTGCTGTAAAAACATGGTGAAACCCATAATCAACGGCAATGGACCAAGGGCAAAGCCGAGATCAAGAGCATCACTGAACAAGGTGTCAGCGGCCGAAAGGTCGGTTATCCAGAGCATAAACGGAGCATGCCGCAACTCGATAGCCTGATAGAGCGACCGGTAAAGGGCAAAGAAGACCGGGATCTGAATAACCATCGGCAGGCAACCACCCATCGGATTGACGCGGTGCTTTTTGTAAAGCTCCATCGTCTCCTTACCCTGGCGCTGACGATCGTTCTTGAAGCGCTCTTTGATCTTATCCATCTCCGGCTTCAGCTTCTGCATGTTCTTCATTGAAGCGTAGCTCTTGTGGGTCAACGGCCAGAACAACAGTTTGATGATCACCGTCAGGAGGATAATAGCAATGCCGTAGTTACCAAAAACACCATAGAAATAATTAAGAACCGTCATTAACGGAGAGGCGATCGGATCGAAAAAACCGTAATTAATAGCCTTATCGAGCTTGTGACCAACGGTTTCAAGTATCGCCTTGTCGCGTGGGCCGAAGTAACTCAAAAAAGAATAGGACAAGCTACGGCCCTGATCAAGGGATGCGTAAGGGGTGGTTATTGTATTATTGATTGTACCAAAGCGATCATTTATCTGGATTGTCTCGAACGGGTCTAATGGCACCAAAGCAGACATGAAGTACTTGGTTTCAAAAGCTGTCCAGACGGCGGTACTGCCATAAGAAGGCTTATCCTCGTTTATATCATCAACTTCAACCTGCTCGATCTCTTCTTCAATATAAGTTGACACCCCGGAAAAAACCATCGTCTCCTGCGGTTTGTCTTCTTCAGTCCAGTGTTGTGCCAGCGATAGCTCGAGCTCGCCCTGTCGGGTTGTCTCACTACTGTTATTGAGGTTAACATCCAGACCTATGGCATAATTTGAGCCATCAAACAAAAACACCTTTTCAACAATCAAACCGGTCGGGGTGGTGTGATGAAAAACCACCTGCTGACGCTCATCACCACTCAGAGTAATGTTTTTTACACCTGAAAGAATACTATAGACAACGTCAGAGCCAATATCAAAACCGTTGTGGCCCTGCAAACGCAAAGTTGCCAGGCGTGGATTATCGACATTCACAACCGAAACCAGCTCAGCATCAGGCTCGGCTGTGACGGTATAATTTTTCAACCGCAGGGACTTCAGACGAGCGCCAATATTGGAAAAAACCGCTATATACAGGTCGGTCTCAACCAACACATCTTGTTCTAAAATATTTTCAACCGGAACATCTTTGGTAACGATTGGTTGCTGCGCTGAAGGATTTATCGCCTCGTTCACAGCCACCCGTGTATGTTCACCGGGCTTAACCTCTGGTACCGGTTGCGCGGGCGGTTGCGCAAACGTCATATAGAGTGACCAGACGCCGAGCATTAAAAAAACTGCAACAACCAAATTTTTTGTATTATTTTCCATTAAAGACTCCGGTTTAAAACAGAAACAATATGCTTATACTGGATCATATCCACCAGGATGCCACGGGTGACAACGGCTAATCCGGCGTAATGAAAGAAAAAGTCCTTTAACAAGGCCATGTTTATCGATCGCTTGCAGCGTATAAGATGAACATGATGGGAAAAAACGACAGGAAGGCCCTGTTAATGGGGAGATAAAACGTTGATAAAAAACAATAATATTGACAACGAGACGCTTGATCATCTACCTACAGGTCTCCTTGACGCAGTAAACAGCGTTTGTAACTCCTGCTGGGTGTCGTGATAATTGAGTTTATCTGCGCCCCGTTTGGCAATTATTGAAATATCGGTCGATAGGGGCAATGTCAGATATTCAAGCCGAAAAAACTCTCGGAGGTACCGTTTTATTCGATTTCGAACAACGGCACCTCCGATTTTTCGTGTTACGGTTACACCGAGCCGAGATGGACCTTCTGTCTGCTTAAGGACAAAAACCAGAAAATGCGGCGACTTGATAAGTCGTCCTGACTTACTGATATGCAGAAAATCCCGGCGGCGCTTCACCCTACGTTCTGCCGGGAGACAGAAATGTACCCCTATCGGCAAAAGATAAAACCTTTACTTGGTGGAGATAGTAGCAGCCAGACGTCTACGACCACGGGCCCGACGTCGCTTGATTAGTGTACGACCATTTTTGGTCTGCATCCGCTTTCTATATCCATGGGTCCGTTTGCGACTGATTCTACTCGGTTGATAAGTACGTTTTGACATGACTTTCTGCTTCTCCTTTTACTGCTCTAATCTATTGTTTATAGATGTTTTTATATTATTTAGGCGTTTCTTTTTTGCGCTCTACACTATAAACCTGTTTCATTAAACAGTGTAAAGAGCAGTATTAAGCATTTTTTTTAAATATTGTCAAGAAAATTAACCGGTTTTATTATAAACAAAAATGTAATTAAGGGCGAAATACGGGCGCTCCGAGCTTAAATAAACCTTGCAATAAAAAATGGCCTTTGATAGTTTCAGAAAGTAATTTCCGGTAGTTTATTTATCCGGATAACAAGCTTCTAATTCCAATACCAGCATATCTTTTAATATTTATCCACACCTGTTAAAAAACTTGTGGATAATTCAAATTAACTCAACAGACATTCTGCTGTTAGATCAATGAATGTAATGAGTTGTGTAAACAGTGGTGTATCTAGATGGCCAAAGATAAAATATGGCAAAAAATACAAGATAAACTGGAACAGGAACTCAATCCGCAACATTTTGCAACGTGGATTAAACCGATCGTTGCTGTCGGCGTAGAGGATGATTATTTAATTCTTCAGGTTCCTAATAGATTTTTTCTGGATTGGATAAAAGAAAATTATTCAAACGTAATACATGAAACGGTTTCTGATATATGCAATGGTAAATATAAAGTTAAATTCAAAATTACCACTCAGACCGCAAATAAAACGACAATAAAAACAGAACCTGATAAAAAAAACATCAAAGAAGAAACCATAATACCAACATCTTCTGCACGTGGACAAAAAATAAACATCAACAGTAAATATACTTTTGATGAATTTGTCACCGGTTCATCAAATCAGTTTGCCTATGCCGCTGCTATGGCGGTTGCCAATAATCCGGCAACAACTTACAATCCGCTGTTTATTTATGGCGGAGTCGGATTAGGTAAAACCCACCTGGTCAATGCTATAGGTCATGAAATTCTAAAAAAAGATCCAAACACATCCATCTGTTATTACACTTCAGAAAAATTCATGAATGAACTTATAAATTCACTTCGATATAATAAGATGGAAGAATTTAGAAATAAATTCAGATCAATGGATGTTCTGCTGATCGACGATATACAATTTATTGCCGGGAAAGAAAGAACTCAGGAAGAATTTTTTCATACTTTTAATTCTTTATATGAGTCACACAAACAGATTGTTGTAACTTCTGATAAATTTCCTAAAGAAATTCCAGGACTTGAAGAAAGATTACGCTCTCGTTTCGAATGGGGCTTAATTGCTGATATTCAACCGCCGGATATAGAAACAAAACAAGCAATTCTAAAAATGAAGGCCGAACAAAACGGTATTGACCTTCCGGAAGATGTTGCGCTTTTCCTGGCCAACTCTGTCAGTAGTAATGTTCGCGAGTTAGAAGGTTATTTAATCAGGATCGGAGCTTTTGCCAGTTTAACATCAACACCTATAAGTCTTGATATGTCTAAAAATATTCTCAAGG
>CBDUUF010000028.1:0-10924 GCA_965370375.1 uncultured Desulfuromonadaceae bacterium | reverse complement strand
ACCAGTTTATCGCGCGGGATCTCGACATCGAGGGATTTCAGGTTGTGTTCGCGGGCACCTTTGATGACTATTTTATCGATCATGGTCGTTTCTCTTGTATTTGAATGATTTTCGTTGGTTTTTGGGAAAAGCAGTTTAACCACGAAGAACACGAAGCTCACGAAGGTAAATCAATAACTATTTGATCAGGGTTAATATCAGAAGATCTGATGCTTTTGAGATCTTCTTCGTGTACTTCGTGGTAAACACTGCCTTTGCATATCAGGCCGTTGTTTTTTTGTCAGCCATAATTTCGGCCATCTCGATTGCCGCCACCAGACTGGCGTAGCTGGCTTTGCCGCTACCAGCGATATCGTAAGCGGTGCCGTGATCGACCGAGGTGCGGATGATCGGCAAGCCGAGGGTGACATTAACGCCATCGTCGAAATGCAACAGCTTGAGCGGGATCAATCCCTGGTCATGGTACATGCAGATGACGGCATCATAATCACCCTGCACGGCAAAGTGAAACAGGGTGTCGGCGCTGTGTGGACCGCTCGCATCAAGCCCTTCGGCACAGGCCGCGGCGATAGCCGGGGCGATCAGTAGACTCTCCTCGTCGCCGAACAGACCACCTTCACCGGCGTGTGGGTTCAGGGCCAGCACCGCCAGGCGCGGCTTGTCCAGGCTGAAATCGCGGCGCAGGGCAGCGTTGGTGATGCGGATGGTTTCAAGGATCGCGTCGCGATTGAGCTGCTGCGAGACCAGATCAAGCGGGATATGGGTGGTGACCATACAGACCTTGAGTTTTTCACCGGCCAGCATCATTACCACCCGCTCGACGCCGCAACGATCAGCCAACAGCTCGGTGTGGCCGGGGAATTTGATTCCAGCTGCCCGGATCGCTGCCTTGTTGATCGGCGCGGTGACCATCGCCGCCGCCTCGCCGGTCAGGCATTGCTGCGCTGCCCAGTCGATGTAGGCGGCCATCGCTGTGCCACACTCAATATCGGGCGCGCCGTAGGCAAGTTTGTCTGCCGGCAGTTTGGAGAGCGGTTGCACCATCAGTTGTCGTTTCTCAATCAGCAGGGAAGCTGGCGTGCCCGGCTCCTTGGGGCGCAATTCGGCAGATTGGCCGAATATAGCTGCCGCCCGCTGTAGCACCTCAGCGTCACCAGCAACCAGTAGCGGTCGGGAGATAGCGTCGAACGCACCTGCCCGCAACGCCTTGATTATGATTTCCGGACCGACCCCGGTCGGGTCGCCCATGGTGATGATGATCGGCTTCTGCATCATTGCTCCCAAAAAAGGTAAGGATTCAGTATAACGCTCTTTTTGTTAGCGGAACAACCGAAAAACAAGATTGCTGTTTGCTCTTGTGGGAAGCAGCATTGAATATCTGGAGCGAAGACCAGAAGCGGTCGTTGAGACTATTGATATTGTGTTATCCTGATAGTGGATAAATGATGTATTTTAGCCATTAGACGAAATAGTATGCGTCTGCGAAAGTTGCAGCGAATGTATCGTTTTGTTTTTTCAATTCGGCATTGTTTGGAACCAAATTAGATGAATAAATTATTTATTTTCATGCTCTTCGTTCTGGTTGGCTGTGCTTCTATGACGATGGCTGAAAAGGAACAGAAGCGTGGTGAACTCGATGCCATGTTTGCGGCTGGGGTAGCCGCCTTTATAGAGCAAGACCCTGAAGTCGAAGAAGAACTTGAAGCTTCCGTTGGCTACGCCGTAGCCTCTATGCAGGTTACCAAAATACCATTTATCGGTTGGGGCGGAGGGGAAGCTGTTCTAATTGATAACTCTACCCAGCAACGTGGTTACTACACTATCAGCAGATTTGATGTTGGCGGCGGTTTCGGCGTGCGAGCATACAAGGTGCTGATGGTGTTTGCTTCACAAGCAATAGTTGATAAATGGAAGACGGGTAAATGGGAATTTAAGGCCGGTGCTGAGGCATCCGCCGGAACTGCTGGTGCCGATGGCGGTTTTAGTGGTACGGGATTTACTATGTATACGTTGTCGGAAGGGGGCGCTTCTGCAACTGTGACGGCACGGGTTATTCGCGTTAAAGTTAACAGGGCCCTGGCTGAGCCATTGTGACTCTTGTTTGCAGATTATTAGAGGTAGAGCGGTACATCCGAAATACGATTCACAACAGCCAGTTGGATGACAGCGTTGAAGTTATCGCAAGCTTACCTTATGTCGCTTGTCGGATGACCTTGGTCAACAGATAAACGCCCTGCAGCCAAATGGTTGCAGGGCGTTTATGTTTGGTTCGGTCGGATCGTGAAGCAGGCTGCTGTTACTTGACCGGATACCCCTTCTTGTACCAATCGGCAATCCCGTACCTGAGATTATAAACCTTGTTAAAGCCGTTTTCGATCAGGATTCTTGAGGCGACGGTGCTCCGGTTACCGGTGGCACAGTAAATGAGAATATCCTGATCCTTGTAGGCATCCAGGGTGGCGAGCTGCTGTTGCAACACCTGCAGCGGCAACAACTTGGACCCTGCTATATGCCCGCGCTGGTACTCTCCCGGGGTGCGGACGTCAAGCAACAGCGGCTCAATATTTTTCATGATCCGGGAAGCCTCGGCGGCACTCAGCTCCGCATAACGGGCGGCTGCGTATTCGAGCACTTCGATCGTGCCGCTGTATTCGCCGGCGGTGAAAGCATAACTTCCGGTTTTCTTCATCTTGACGTAAGGTTTTGTGTCATCTTTTACCGGAAATTTTTTCTTGATGTTCAGCTCCGGGATATTGAGTTCAAACGGCGTCAGGTCGGTCAGTGCCGGCTGGATGTAATCACCGCGATAAATCACGATCTGGTTGCCGGTTGTTTCCGGTCCGATCATCAGCAGGCGCAGTCCGTTGACAATTTTTCCGGATATCTGTGGCTGATTGTGCTGGGCAGCGTCAGCTGGAATCTGGCTGCCGAGCAGCAGTGTCAGCAGGAAAAGTGGTAGCAGTTTCGATCTCATTTATGCAACTCCTTGTTGGTGTTGTTAGTCGGCGTTGTATGTATATATATAATTGAATCGATGGATTTGTCAAGGGAGTGCAGGGGTGTGTCGGTCAGATTTGTCCGACTCAGTCGATCTCCAGGCGGCGGAAGGCGGCAAAGACATCATTTTTGCCAAGAATGCCGAGCAGCTCTTGCGGCTGTTCCGGATTAATAACCGGGAAGAAGCTGATGTTGCGGTTCATCTGCAGGGTCTGCATCGCTTCGCGCAAGGTCTCTTCCGGGCCGACCGTGTGCGGAGTCGGCGCGGCCAGATCACTGGCGACGATCAGTTGCGCCAGTGATGGTTCGAACAACAGATTGCTGATTTCTGCATAGTCGATCATGCCGATGTAATGACCGGCATCGTCAACTACCGGAAACCGGTCATAGCGGCTATGGGCGATCAAGCGCAGCAGCTCATAATAGCGGGTGTTGTTGCGGACGGTCTCGACGTTGCGGCGCATGATGTGTTTGACCAGTATATCGCCCGGATCGTCAAGACGGTGTCCGGTCGGCAGACCGAGCGCGCCGCGAAAGTGATCAACGACGTGGTGTAACCCTTCCATGGTCCCGAGCGGCGCACGTTTCTGCAACAGGGAGATAATCGGGACCTCTCCAGCCAGTACCAGTCCGTGGCGCACCGCCAGCGGTCCAAACAGTTCAAACATAATCACTGAACCGAGGATAACGGTTTCAAGCAGCTTGCCGCCTGCTGGCCAGAGTACGACCAGGTAACTGGCCAGACCGATAGCGACTCCGGCCTGTGCCAGCAGCGACATACCGACGTAGCGGCCCTTATTGTTGCCGAAACCACCAAGCCGGGCGCCGGTAACCGCACCGAAAAACTTGCCGGCAGTCCGGGCGAGAACATAGGCCACTCCGAGCAGGCCGATGTGGGCCAACGATTCAATGTGCAGGTTAGCGCCGGCAATAACAAAGAAGACGACATAAAGCGGGTAATCGACCTCGCGTAGCGCTTCTTGCATCCGGTACCAGCGCGGCGAACTGTTGGCCAGCACGATACCGAGGGCCAGACCGGTCAACAGCGGATCGAGGCCGAACTTGAAACTGATAGCGGCTGAAACAGCCACCCCGCTGAGGATTAGGATTTTGAATTCGCTCGGCAGCTCCAGACGCTCGGCCCAGATTGAAATCAGGAAGCCGATGGTGCTACCGATCAACAACGGTAAGAACAGGTTGAATAGTAATTGGCTTATGTCATCTGCTGGTTTGAGCAGAAAGTGGGTGGCGATGCCGAAGGCGAAAATCGCGAAGAGGTTATTCAGGCCGACCAGAGAGAGCACGGCGCTGGTAGTTGGGCCATCGGCCTCGTATTCACGGATGACCATCAAGGTGGCGGCGGGTGCGGTGGCAATTGCAATGATGCCGAGGAAGGTGCCAAAGAAAACCGAAGTTTGCCAGAGCTGCTGGTCGGGCAGTGTTACCCCGACGACAAATTGGTTAATCAGGCCGCAGGATAGTGCAACCAGGAAGAAGGTCAGACTGATTTCTGCGAGGGAAAATATAGCAATCCGCCGACCCCAGCGGCGCAGGGTTTCGGCTTTAAACTGACCGCCGATATTAACCATGATCAGCATCAGGGCGACGTCGGCCAGCACCCGCATTTCAGCGAGAACGGACGATGTGACCAGCTCTGGCATGCCGGTCAGACGGGCAAACGATGGCCCCATCAGCAAACCGATCAACAGGTAGCCGGTGACACGCGGCAGTCGACAGAGAGCGGCCAGACGACCGCCGAGTAGCGAACCGACCAGAACTATAGCAATACCGCTCAGAATCAAGAGGGGATCAAAAGGCATCTACACTCCATAACAAAACATTAGATATGAGAAACATTAAAGCCGAAAACCGCCGTTTTTGCAAGAACGGGCGCATAAAGCTGTCAATCTGCATTAGATCCACAACTAAAATAGATGGTTCAGGGTAGCTAAATTCCTGTTTATTAGTAGATCATGCGATCATCTGTCGTGTAAAACAGCCATAAATTAATATTATTTTGTTGTTTTATTAATCTTCTTCAAGGAATTAACTTTTCTGTAAATTATTGTTTTTACAGGACAATAACGTATTTTACACACATGATTTTTCCTGTTTGTATTTAAAATTAAAAAAATAACATAAAAAAGTATTAATATATGTTGACAGAAATTACTTCGAATGGTATCTATTAAACACGATCAATTAAATATTACAAATAAAAGAACGCTAACAAACAACATCAGGAGGACACCATGACTACTCACAAAATGACAATCGAATCTAATAGCGCTGCTCACGAAGCTGCAAACATGGTCGTTGAAACTGCTAAATCAACTTACGTCGTAGCGGTACTTGCGGTTCTTGGTGTCTTTGCTTTCATCACTGCAGTACTGGTTGCCTGGCCGGCAGTTTCTTACTTCGCTTCGAAACTGTTCTAACAGACGAACAAATAGCTTAAGAATAAAGACCCCCCGAATAGCGGAGGGTCTTTTTGTTTGTTCTATTGCCGAAGCTCTGTTTTTTTATAGAACTATAAATTCCGGGTTAATTCTTGGTTAATGATCATGCCAAGAAGGGCCGCAGAAGTTGCCTGGCTGTGTGTGCCCAGTAACTCAACAGGTTGCTTTGGTATTTTGCTTTATTAATAGATCCAGCGAGCATGAGTGTCGAAAAACAGGCTTAAATTAATTTATCTATAATATTTAAAAATTGCTTTTAATAGATATTTTTTACATAAGAGCTTGTTCTTATTGGCTATTTAGGTGTTGTGCTTGAGCGTTGTCTTCTCTTCTTTGTGTTAAATTAAAAAAATAACATAAAAAAGTATTAATATATGTTGACAGAAATTACTTCGAATGGTATCTATTAAACACGATCAATTAAATATTACAAATAAAAGAACGCTAACAAACAACATCAGGAGGACACCATGACTACTCACAAAATGACAATCGAATCTAATAGCGCTGCTCACGAAGCTGCAAACATGGTCGTTGAAACTGCTAAATCAACTTACGTCGTAGCGGTACTTGCGGTTCTTGGTGTCTTTGCTTTCATCACTGCAGTACTGGTTGCCTGGCCGGCAGTTTCTTACTTCGCTTCGAAACTGTTCTAACAGACGAACAAATAGCTTAAGAATAAAGACCCCCCGAATAGCGGAGGGTCTTTTTGTTTGTTCTTATCTTCAGGCTTATGCTGATGAAATTAAAAGAGAAGCGGAATTTTTGGCGATACGGGACTAAACATTAATCACTGGCCCGATCCTGGGAGCGGTACTGCACCGCTTCGGAAAGATGCGAAATTTGAATCTGCTCTGAATCGGCGAGATCGGCAATGGTGCGGGCTACCTTGAGAATGCGAGAAAAGCTACGAGCTGATAGACCGAGATGGTCGGTAATCTGTTTGAGCAGGGCATCACCCTCGGCATCGAGCGGGCAGAACCGCCGGATGTGTCGGGCCTGCATACCGGCGTTTGCGTGAATACCGAACGGTGCAAGTCGTTGCCGTTGGCGCGCACGCGCCTGATCAACCCGGATCCGAATGTCGGCACTCTTTTCACTATCATCAGTGCTGACCAGATCGCTGTGGGGCACGCGGGGCACCGTGACATGCAGATCAATCCGGTCGAGCAGCGGGCCGGAGAGGCGGGTGCGGTAGCGTTGGAGCATCGGCGGGGTACAGTTACAGCTGTGCTGACTGTCACCGAGGTAGCCGCATGGGCATGGATTCATCGCCGCCACCAGCATGAATGAGGCCGGATAGGTTAAACTGACCGCGGCCCGGCTGATGACAACCTTGCCGTCCTCGAGTGGCTGGCGCAGCATCTCCAGCACATTCTTTTTAAACTCGGGCATCTCATCGAGAAACAATACTCCGTTGTGTGACAGGGAGACTTCGCCCGGTCGTGGCACTGAGCCGCCGCCGATCAACCCGGCATCGGATATGGTGTGGTGTGGACTGCGGTAAGGGCGCTGCGCCACCAGGGCGTCACTGTGTGGCAGCAGGCCGGCGATCGAATGGATTTTACTCGTTTCCAGCGCCTCTTCGAAGCTCGGCGTCGGCAGAATTGATGGCAAACGTCGGGCCAGCATGGTCTTGCCGCTACCGGGCGGTCCGGACATCAGGATATTATGGCCACCAGCCGCCGCGATCTCCAAAGCCCGCTTGGCGTGTTCCTGGCCACGCACCTCGGCAAAGTCGTCGCACGATTCGTTGCTGACTTCCAATAGTTCCGCGATATCGACCCGGCATGGCTTAATCTCAGCTTTGCCGGCCAGAAAGTCGATCACTTCACCGAGAGTTTGCACGCCATAAACTGGCAGACCGTCGACCAGCGCCCCTTCGCGGGCGTTCTCCTGCGGAACAATCAGCCCATCAAGTTCCCAGTTGCGCGCCGCTACCGCCACCGGCAGGATGCCACGTACCGGTTTGATCCGGCCGTCGAGCGACAATTCACCCATGAACAGAAAGTTCCCCTTCGGCTCGCCCTTCAGCGTTCCGGTTGCCAACAGCAGTCCAACCGCCATCGGCAGGTCAAAAGCTGTCCCCTCTTTACGAATGTCGGCCGGAGCCAGATTGATGGTGATGCGACGAGCAGGGAAGTCGTAGCCGGAATTCTTGATCGCGGATTTGATGCGATCTTTACTCTCTTTAACCGCCCCTTCGGGCAGACCGACCGTTGAAAATTGTGGCAAACCTTGAGCTATATCGACTTCTACTTCGACCCGATAGGCGTCAATACCGAGCAGGGCCCCGGATAAAACTTTGGCGAGCATATGTTTCCCCCTCAGAAATTAATTTTACAAATGCAATGCCGTGTTCATATCGTATTCAGGAGTGAATTAACAGAAAAAAGTTAATAATAAAGAAGAATTATAGGTATCCTGAGTCAGGAATCAGGCAGGTGATCTGGTAAAAGTATATCCACTAGCAGCCAGCTTATTGATTGTCCGACAGGCTGCTAGGTATAAAGTGTTAGCAAAGTCTTGGCAGGCACTGAATAACAGGTATAATTGCAATTCGGCGAAAACAACCCAAACAAGGAGTCATCATGCGGGCTATTCTGACAATCGCTTTACTGGTACTATTTTTTGTTAATCCATTGGCAGCTCAAGAATTAACCGGGACCCTACAGCAGATTCAAAAATCAGGAAAGATCAAGATCGGTTATCGGGAGTTCAGGCCGCCGATGTCTTTTCTGAATAAAGCGGGGAACCCTGCTGGCTATTCGATCGATATTTGCCTGGATATTGTTACTGAAGTCAGGAGTGAGCTTGGTGTTGATATCAAGGTTAAATATGTGCCGGTGACAGCTGCGAATAGATTCAAGGCGTTGTCTGACAACAAGATCGATATCTTGTGCGGGGTCACCACTAAAACCCTCTCCCGGGCTGAAATTGTCGATTTTACGCAATTGACGTTTGTAACTGGTGCGTCATTTATGACCTTAAGGGGCAAGAATATCAGAAATAATTTCACCGGTAAAAAAATCGGTGTAGTGAAAGGAACCACGACAGCCACGGCATTGAAAGACCTGTTTGAAGTGACCTCAACCGAGGCTGAAATTGTCCTGTTTGATTCAATGACTGTCGGTTTTGCCGCGTTGAATAATAAAAAGATCGATGCCTTGTCGGCTGACCAGATTGTGCTGATAGGCTTGGCCGCAAATTCAGATAACCCGGAAAACTTTTCGATCCTCCCCGACCTGTTTTCGTTTGAGCCATTTGCGTTGGCGGTTAGACGCAACGATGCCGATTTTCGCCTTATTGCCGATCGGGTAATTTCCGACCTTTATCGCTCAAAGCAGATA
This sequence comes from uncultured Desulfuromonadaceae bacterium, assembly GCA_965370375.1. Classification (GTDB taxonomy): domain Bacteria; phylum Desulfobacterota; class Desulfuromonadia; order Desulfuromonadales; family UBA2294; genus Kmv16. The sequence continues at coordinate 2,118 of CBDUUF010000028.1, read as the reverse complement.
TTGAGTATCTATGATAAATGGGTAGGCAAATTTACCATGGGCCGGCCATCGGCATTTGAAGCGCTGATTCAGCTGAATGCCACACCGGAGTAAACAGTTGGTCTCGGCTGCACATTTCAAATGAACAAAAAAGCCAGCCGTTGCCCTCATCTTGCGGGCAGCGGCTGGCTCTTATTTAGATAAATAAATTCAATCAGTTAGTGTATGAGGTCTTGTGCACCAATCCCTCGCGGGTCTTGGGATCGTACAGACCTTTTTCTGTACCCTTTTTGATCCATTCCAGACGTAGATTTTGCAGGAAACTGTTCTTCTCATCAACCAGTTCCTTATATGGCAGACCGGTTACAGCCTGAGCCTTTTCCTTGGTTGAAAAGTCGGGAGCGACATAATCAGCAGCATTGTATTTTGCCAGAATTATCCGTAGTTTCAGCCGGGCATCATGCCCTTTGTTGATAGCACTGCCGAGCACTCGCAGTGTTTCTTCCGGAGCATGGAAGAATGAACCGTGTGCGGCGATAGAGAAATCCCAGCGCCACTGACCGTGGCGAATATCCAGCAATGCAGCTTTCATCTCGTCTTCAGTAGCGCCCAGCTCCCAGGCCTTGGCTGCGTCCAGATGGGCTTTGGCCAGTACGTCCATTGCCAGCATGTGGAGTTCATTTTTCCGTTCAAGCTTGCGTTCGACCATCGCTTTGAACTCTTTCTCAGTGCCTCTGTGACAGTTCAGGCAGGTATTGGCGATGTCGTCCAGCGGGCTGCCGACCTGGTGATTGGAATATTTGACCCCACCTTCGCGGACATAGGGCATATGGCAATCGGCACAGGCCAGATTGTTCTGACCATGGACACCGGTTTTGAAGGTTTCATAGCCAGGGTGCTGCGCTTTCAGCATCTTGGTCTTGCTCAGCTTGTGGGTCCAATCGGTAAAATCCCGCTCGTCATAATATTTTTCAATATCTTCAGCGGCCAGGCCATTGTTCCAGGGGAAGGTGACCACCTTGGCGGTCTTCTCGGTTCCGTCCGGCGCGGTCCACTTGGTCGCTTTGAAGTAATACTCGGAATGACACTGAACACAGACCAGGGTGCGCATATCCTGATGGGTGGCATCGGCGAAAGGCGCGCTCCCCTCAGCATCCAGAGCACGCTTCAGGTAATCGCGGGTGACGGTCAGTTTCATGGTTTTGTTATCATGGCAATCGGCACAACCGACCGGGTTGACGATTTCGTCACCCCAGCGGGCCCACTTGCCGGTGAAGAAATCGTTTTCACCATGCTCATTCATTAACCGCGGGACATCCGGAGATTTGCAGGTCCAGCAGGCGGTCGGCATCGGGCCGGTCTTATTGTCCACCGGTCCGCCGGTTCGCAGGGTGTTGATGTTGTCTTCGAGGATATAGAAATGACCGCGCGGCGCGTTGTAATCCTTGGCAAAACCGTAGCCGGACCAAATGACGACCAGAGCCGGATATTCTTTGAGCAGATCCTTGATTTCATCACTTTTTTTGGTGCGCATGTAAGAATCGTACTGCCGTGGATAGTACTTCCCCCATTCAGCGCTTTTTGGTTCAAATGGCTTGATCTCTGCTACAGCATTGATCGCCAGTTGCTCCGCCTTGTTCTCCTTGATCGTAACGATCAGCAACAGCATGGGGACCATGATAAGAACTGACAAAATTGTAATGATGGTTGATTTCTTCATAATTTCCTCTCCAAATTGGTTTATATCTACAATTCTTTTACGCCGAGATTATTTTGGGTGGTGGTCAGATTTCTGGTCGTGCCGTGCGGGACATTGCGGTGACAGTCCCAACACATCCGTCCCATCGGTACAGGGCTGTCGGAAATTTTATAAAGTTCACTGTTCTCCTGCATTTGCGAAACAATTTCGGTATGGCAGGAGATGCAATTGGTCTGTATCCGCTTAAGAGCATTTTCACTACTTCTCAGGTTGTAGCCGTAGGTACCAAAAGTCATGGCGACAGAATGGTTGTAACCGTCTCGCGATTTGGCGATCATCTTGTTGACGAAAGAATCTCTTGGCAGGTGACAGTCGACACAGCTTGCTTTCTCGCGGTGGGAGCTGTGCTGCCAGGTTGCGTAGTGTGTATTCATGGTGTG
>CBDUUF010000027.1:0-11061 GCA_965370375.1 uncultured Desulfuromonadaceae bacterium | reverse complement strand
AGCAGCCTGTCGGACTTTCCATGAACCGGCTGCAAATTCGATCGTTTGGCCCAGAGTTCAGCTCCTTTTTGCCCCATAGCTACAGCTATGAGCCTGCAAACGAGCTAAAATCTGCCATCAAACGCTCAAATTTTCGCTTTGATCCGGTAAGCCCGACAGGCTACTGGGTGCTGCAACTTAAAAATAGAAGGGAAGAAACCGTGAGGGAGAAATATAATGGTCTTTAACCTGAATCATGTCATAGACCAGGTCGTAAAAGATAAAGGCATCAACCGGGAAGTTCTGGTTGAGGCTCTCGAAGCTGCCGTGTTGTCTGCTGCTAATAAAAAGTATCGCAACACCCGTGATCTCGAAGCCCATTTCAACAACGCCAACGGCGAAGTCGAATTGTTTGAATTTGTCACTGTTGTTTCCGATGTTGAGGATTCCTACCAGGAGATTTTTCTGGATGAAGCCCGCGAAATTGATCCAGAAGCAGAAATCGGTGACTCACTGGGAATGGTCCTTGATGCCAGCAGCTTCAGTCGCATAGCTGCACAAACGGCCAAGCAAGTAATTATTCAAAAGGTACGTGAGGCGGAGCGTGAGGGGATCTATAACGAATTTCATGCCCGTATTGGAGAGCTGCTCAATGGCATTGTCCGCCGTTATGAGCGCGGTGATCTGATTATCGATCTTGGCCGGGCGGAGGCGCTTCTGCCGCACCGTGAGCAGGTCCCACGTGAGAATTATCGTCAGGGCGATCGGGTTCGGGCTTATTTGTCTGATGTCAGAATGTCACCCAAGGGGCCACAAATAATTCTATCCCGTACCCATCCGGGTGTAATTGCTTCACTGTTTAATTCAGAGGTTCCGGAAATTGCTGAGGGGATCGTCGAGATTGTCGGTGTGGCCCGGGAACCAGGTGCCAGAACCAAGATCGCGGTTTTGTCAAATGATTCTGATGTCGATCCGGTCGGCGCTTGCGTTGGCATGCGTGGCTCACGGGTTCAGAATGTTGTGTCTGAACTGCGCGGCGAAAAGATTGATATTATCCCCTGGACACCTGATATTGCCCGTTTTGCCTGTTCAGCTTTATCACCGGCAGAAGTAACGCGCGTTTATGTTGACAACGAGGACCAGTCGCTTGAAGTGATTGTGCCGGATGATCAGCTTTCGCTCGCTATCGGTAAAAAAGGTCAGAATGTTCGCCTGGCGGCCAAGCTGACTAATTGGCGGATTGATATCAAGAGTGAGACTCGCGCTGCTGAAGCAGAATTGGAAGAGCAGACGGAAGATGAGGCATTAGTCAGTGATGAAATCACTAAAGAATCGCTATTGGAACGTTACTCCAAAGATGAACTTTACCAACTGGCCAAAGAGCATACTATTCCCGGTCGTAGCAGCATGGGCAAGGAAGAATTAGCGGAAAAACTCGCAGTTATTCTGCCCCACGTAACGGTTGAAGAGGATGAGGAAGAGATGCTCGCTTCTGTTGATCCACGGGCTGATGAAGAGCCACAACCGGAATAACTGCAGATAAAGAGGGTTTATTGGCTGAACGGACCTGTACCGGTTGCCGATCGGTACATGATAAATCAGAATTGATTCGCTACGTGTGTGATCCTGCTGGTCAGCTGCTGGTCGATTACCGATCCAAGCTGCCGGGCAGGGGAGCTTACACCTGCGTTGATCGCAAATGTATTGAAATTGCGGTTAAACAGAATGGGTTTCCCAGGGCGTTTAAAAAGCCGGTGACTGTGCCTGATTCCGATACCTTGATTCAGGTTGTGGCCACGCGTTTGCAGACCCGGATTCTAAACCTGATCGGCATGGCACGAAAAGCCCGGTCAGTTGTGTCAGGCAGTAATTCCGTTCTGCAGGAATTAGCTAAACCGTCAGCATTTTTTTTAATGGTGGCGACTGATGCTGCAGAAGGAACGGCAGATAAAATATTGAACCGGGCTAAAGGGAACGTAGTCCCTTTTGTGAGAATGTTTAATAAGCAGACTCTCGGTTCTGCCGTCGGCCGGGATGAGCGGAGTCATCTCGTTTTGACAAATAAGCAGTTCGCCAAAAATCTCATTCTGGAGATCGACAGGCTAAAGAACATTGCAGGGGAGAATTAATGGGTAAGATAAGAGTTGATGAATTAGCGAAGAAGATGGGACTTGATAATAAGTCTATCCTCAATAAACTGAAAGACGCGGGTATTGAGGCCGAGAATCACCTGGCTTCTCTAGATGATGATGTTGCGCAGAAGTTCGCCGAGGATAATGGCGGCGAGCCGATCAGGATCGAAGAGCAACGCCTCAGTTCAGGGTTAATCCGTCGTCGACGTAAAGCTGCACCGGAGAAGGAAACAGTTGAAGAACCTGTTGAAGCGGTCGCTGCTGAAGCGCTTACACCGGCAGAAGAGTCAGTCGCGCCGGTTGCCGATGCACCTGTTGAGCCGACACCGGAAGCACAAACAGCAGAAGGGACGGCTGTTGATACTCCAGTTACGGAAGAAGCTCCGACCAAGGAGCTTGAAGCCGCTACTCCTGAAGAGGCCGCCGATACAACTACTGCACCCCCTGCAGCAGATGTTGAGACGCCGGTAGAAAAGCCAGAAAAAGTCAATCCACACCGCGCCAAAATTCTTGGCCGGGTTGAACTCCCACTCCCGACGCAGCGTCCGGCACGTGGTGCGCAAAAGCCACAGCCCCGACGTGATCGACCGGCTAACGGTAGACCAGCCGGTGGTCGTCCTGCTGCTGGCCGGCCCGTTGGTGGCCGTCCCGCTGGTGGCCGTCCCGGTGCTGGTATGACTCCGCCGATGGGCATTAATGCTCCTCCGGCTGATAAAGATCAGCCGCGTGGCAAAAAGCGGAAGAAGGGGAAGGAGCGGGTTGATTTTAACGCCGGAGATCAACCACGGCGTCGTAACAAAAGAGAAGTGTTTGAGCCGGACCGGATGCCGCGTAGAGGCAAGCGACCGTCCAGATCAGTCAAGAAAACCGAGATAACGGTAAGTAAGGCGATCAAACGTATCATTCGTATCAGTGATGTCATCACTGTCGGCGACTTGGCCAAGCGGATGGGCATCAAAGCTAACGAACTGATTCGTGAGCTGATGAGCCAGGGCGAGATGGTTACAATTAATCATCCACTCGATTATGAGACTGCGGCTATGTTGGCGACCGAGTTTAAGTATGAAGTCGAAAACGTTGCTTTTGATGAAGATACCCTGCTCGAGCATGTAGAAAAGTCAACCAAGGAAGAAGATCAGTCCGAGGCGACAACCCGACCGCCGGTCGTAACAATCATGGGCCACGTTGATCATGGTAAGACCAGCCTGCTTGATGCCATTCGTGCAACCAGTGTAACAGATGGTGAAGCCGGCGGTATCACCCAGCATATTGGTGCATACGATGTTGACGTTAATGGCAAGAAGGTCGCGTTCCTCGACACCCCGGGCCATGAGGCGTTTACTGCCATGCGTGCCCGAGGTGCAAAGGTAACTGATATTGTTGTTCTGGTTGTTGCAGCAGATGATGGAGTTATGCCACAGACCAAAGAGGCAATTAATCATTCCAAGGCGGCTGGTGTGCCGATCATTGTTGCGGTCAATAAAATCGACAAAGAGAATGCCAACCCTGATCGGGTCAAGCAGGAGTTGACTGAATTTGAAATGGTTCCGGAAGATTGGGGCGGCGATACTATATTCGTCGACGTCTCAGCCAAGCAGAAGACTAATATCGATCAACTGCTCGAAATGATTCTGTTGCAGGCAGAAGTGCTCGACTTGAAAGCGGTTACTGACAAACGCGCCAAAGGGTCGGTTGTTGAAGCCCGACTCGATAAAGGGCGCGGTCCGATCACTACCGTTCTGGTTCAGGAAGGGACACTCAAGATTGGCGATCCGATCGTCAGTGGTGCGCATTATGGCCGTGTCCGGACCATGGTTGATGATCGTGGTGCTGTAGTTGAAGCTGCTGGCCCGTCTTGTCCGGTCGAGGTGACCGGCTTGTCCGGTGTGCCTGGTGCCGGTGACAGCTTTCACTCGGTTGATGATGAAAAGACCGCTAAGGATGTTGCTCAGCACCGTCAAACGAAAATGCGCGAATCCGAGTTGGCCAAGCACAGCAAGATCTCCCTCGAGGATCTTTATGCCAAAATCCAGGAAGGCGACGTCAAGGAGCTCAAGGTTGTTATCAAGGCTGACGTTCAGGGTTCGGTTGAAGCGGTCAAGGAATCGCTCAGTAAACTGTCGACTGATAACTGTCGTCTCATTCCTTTGCATACAGCTGTTGGTGGCATAACCGAGAGCGATATTATTCTCGCAACTGCTTCGGATGCTATCGTACTTGGCTTCAATGTACGTCCGGAGACCAAAGCACTCAGACTGGCCGAATCTGAAGGTGTCGATGTCCGACTTTACAGCATTATTTATGATTCCGTAGAGGATATCAGGGACGCCATGGAGGGCCTGCTGGAGCCGACGTTCAAGGAAACCCCGCTCGGTCGGGTCGAGGTTCGCGAAACCTTCCATGTTTCCAAGATTGGCACCATCGCCGGTTGCTATGTGGAGGATGGCAAGATCTTGCGCAACGCCAAGGCTCGTCTGGTTCGTGACAGTGTGGTGGTTTGGGAAGGGGAGTTGAGCTCTCTCAAACGCTTCAAGGATGACGCTAAAGAGGTTCAATCCGGGTATGAATGTGGCATCGGTCTGGTTAATTACAATGACATCAAAGTTGGTGATGTGATTGAAGCCTATGAGATGCAAGAGGTAAAGACGACCCTGTAAGAGGTCAGGTATGGTAGTTGGCGTTTTAAGGTTGGAGTTGCAGCTCTATTCTCCCGGTAACCTGAAGGAGAAAAGAGCTATCGTCAGAAGCCTACTCGGTCGCTGCCGGGAGAGGTTTCCGGTCTCCTGTGCCGAAACTGGTTTGCACGACACCTGGCAGCGGGCGGCCCTTGGTTTTGCGGTTGTATTGAGTGGTAAAGATGCAAACGCAGAAGCCTTGTTTGACAAAATTGAAGCAGAAATACTTCGCAATGGCGCCGCAGAGATATGCGACAGTAGTCGAGAAATTCTGCAATACTAGTTAGTACCATATAAACCATAAACCAACGCAACTTGCTGGTTATTTGCCGCGCCATCTGCGTTGTGACTTCTGTAGTATAGCTACGGCTATACAACAGGAATCACGCCTTGCCGGCACAACAAATTCCGGCGCAATTTTGCGCCACTTTACGATGTATAAAGGTACTAGAGGATAATTTGGAATACCCCCGTTCATATCGCGTTGGCGAACTGATTCATAAAAATCTTTCAGAAATAATATCTCGAGGTCTGAAGGATCCGCGCATCGGTTTTGTGACGATTACAGCTGTCGATGTAACATCTGACTTACGCTACGCGAAGGTTTACTACACGGTCATAGGCAGCGAAAAAGAGAAGACTGATTCTGGGATCGGCATAGAGAAGGCGACACCCTATATTCGCCGTCAACTTGCCAGCAAACTGACTATACGCCATACACCGGAACTGACCTTTGTTTATGATGAGTCGATCGAATATGGCAACCGGATAGATTTAATTTTGAAAGATATCAATAATGAGCCAAACAATAATTCAGGCGATCCTGAACAGGATTGATGCTGCCCGGCGGATACTGGTCGTTTCGCATGCCAGCCCTGATGGTGATGCTCTCGGTTCGACTTTGGCGTTAACCCTTGCTCTGCGTGAGATGGGCAAAGAAGTTGTCGCTTTTAATGTCGATGGCGTACCATCGGCATTTTCCTTTCTGCCCGGCGCTGATACACTACAAAACCAACTCGATCCAGATGCGTCATTTGATCTCGGCTTTTTACTGGATGCCGGTGAGTTGCGTCGCGGCGGCATAGATCTGCGTGCACATTGTTCTGAACTTATCAATATTGATCACCATCCGCACTCTGAAACATTCGGGGTGGAAAACTATCTCGATATTGAAGCCGCCTCTACAGCAATTCTCATTTATCGACTGTTGCAGCAGAAAAAACACCCGGTATCACTCGATATTGCCATAAATATTTACACAGCTACCTTGTCTGATACCGGTTCCTTCCGCTATTCCAATGCTAATCAAGAGGCATTCAATGTTGCCGGTGCGATGGTTGATCTCGGTATTGATGCCTGGGATATCGCTTCCCGCCTCTATGAGACGCAACCTGTCCAAAGATTGATGTTGCTTGGTGATGCACTGCGTACCCTGTCTGTCTCTGATTGCGGACAATATGCATCATTGGCTGTAACCACCGATATGTACACTCGCCACGGTGCCGAGGTTAAACATACTGACGGGTTTGTTAATTACCCACGTTCGATTGAAGGTGTCGAGGTGTCGATCTTTTTTCGCCAAACAGACCCGGCCGGTTTTAAAGTCGGATTTCGTTCCAAAGGGACCATAGATGTCGGAGCTTTGGCACGGGAGTTGGGGGGAGGCGGACATCACAATGCCTCCGGGGCTCAGGTTACGGGAAGTCTTGACGAAGTTCGGGCCACCGTTTTTAACCGACTGGGGATCAAACCTTCCTGATGCAAGGTTTTCTGATTATTGATAAACCGGCCGGGATTTCTTCCCACGATGTTGTACGGCGGGTGCGTAAGGCGGCCGGAATGCGTCGAGTCGGCCATGCCGGTACCCTTGATCCGCTGGCGACCGGGCTGTTGCCGGTGGCGCTCGGTGATGCAACCCGCCTGATTGAATATTTTTCAGAGCGCGAAAAAGGCTACAGCGCAACCATGCTGCTCGGCAGCGAGACCGACACCCAGGACTCCGAAGGCAAGGTGTTGGCGACTGCTGACTGGCAAGCGGTTGATGTTGACCAGCTTGAGCAGGTGTTGACATCGTTTCGCGGTGAGATTGAACAGATTCCGCCAATGTACTCGGCCTTGAAAAAAGATGGTGTGCCGCTTTATCGCCTTGCCCGTCAGGGGATTGAGATTGAGCGTCCAGCGCGGCGGATGACAATTCACTCGCTTAAGATTACTCGTTTTGCACCGCCGGAAGTCGATTTTGACGTTATCTGTTCCAAGGGAACTTATGTGCGGACCTTGTGTCACGATATCGGTCGGCAACTTGGCTGTCTGGCACATATGACCAGTTTGCGCCGGTTTTTGCACGGTAGTTTTGACCTTTCCGTGGCGGTTACGCTGGAGCAGGTCGAACAAGCTGGCGCTGAAGGGCTGTCCGATTTACTGTTGTCACCGCTGGATGTATTAACTGATCTGCCGCGTTTTACAATTGCAGGTGAGGCATATGACCGGCTGCTTGATGGCATCCCGCCTGCGGTAGACGAGATTCATTCTGCTACAGAGTTATGCGCTGACGGTGCTCTGGCCTGTCTGGTCAATGCTGACAACTTGCTCGCTGTGGTTCGCTATGAACCGCAGCGCCAGAACGAAACCCGGGGGGACTTTGTCCTGCAAAAGGTTTTTCTCCTAAATGATGCTGAAAAGACGTAATTCATGCTTTACAAGGTGTTGTAACTATGTTAATTAATCATGTTTATCAGTTGTGAATTTTATGTTTGAAAGGAAGTAAAGAATGCAGGCTACAGAGCGCAAACAAGAAATTATTGAAAAGTTCAAGACTCACCCGAGTGATACCGGGTCACCTGAAGTGCAGATTGCACTTATCTCAGATCGGATTTCCTATCTGACTGAGCATTTCAGGACCCATAAAAAGGATCACCACTCCCGTCGCGGCCTGCTTAAGCTGGTCGGACAACGTCGGCGGCTTCTCGACTATCTGAAAAAGAAAAATGCCGAGGGCTATCGATCGATTATCAAGGAGCTTGGTATCCGCAGGTAATCAAAGGCAGCAGATTCTTTGTCCGACATAAAGAATTTGCTGCCTTAAATTTTTATGATGTTGGCATGGGAGGTTGTCCGGAGAGAGGTTCTGTACCCTTGAGTACAGAAGTTGTCTCAGGCCATCCTCCTTGCCGTTTTCGCTGATGTCGGAATATCAGCGAACAACCAGAGTGTAAAACTCAAAGCAAAAGGAGGCATAAATGGCCTTTCAAAAAGTAAGTGTAGATTTTAATGGGCAGCCGTTGACCATCGAAACCGGTCAAGTGGCACGTCAGGCTGACGGTTCGGTAATCGTCACCTACGGCGAGACCAAGGTACTCTGTACTGTGGTTTCTGGCCACAGCATTCGTGAAGGACAAAACTTCTTCCCGCTGACTGTCAACTATCAGGAAAAGTTTTATGCAGCCGGTAAGATTCCCGGCTCCTTTTTCCGCCGTGAGCGTGGTACGACCGAGCGCGAGACTCTGATCTGTCGCCTGATCGACCGTCCGATGCGTCCGCTGTTTCCGAGTGGCTACATGTTCGAAACACAGATCATGCCGTCTGTTGTTTCGGCCGACCTGGTAAACGATCCGGACACCCTGGCGATGCTTGCCGCCTCGGCTGCCGTCGTCATCTCCGACATTCCGTTCGAAGGTCCGATTGCCGCTGTTCGTGTCGGTCGCATCGACGGAGAACTGGTCGCTAATCCGACTATTGAGCAGATGGCTGCCAGCGATCTGAATATCATCGTCTCCGGTTCCCGCGATGCTGTTATGATGGTCGAAGGTGAATCTGATCTGGTTTCTGAAGATGAGATGCTCGATGCTATCTTCTTCGGTCACAAATCGATGCAGTCGCTGATCGATCTGCAGGAAGAGCTAGCCAAAGCTGTCGGCACTGTCAAGCGTGAGTTTGAGGTTCCGCAAGCTGATGCAGCTATGGTCGCCCGGGTTGAGGAGCTTGCAACCAAGCCGCTCGACGCTGCGGTGCGTATCCAGACCAAGAAAGAGCGTTACGACGCTATTGCCCAGGTCGGAACCGACGTCAAAGCTGCCCTGGCTGAAGAATTTACAGGTCAGGAAGGTGATATTTCTGCTGCAGTCAAGTCGGTACATAAGAACATCGTCCGCCAGATGGTAGTCAACGAGCGGATTCGCATTGACGGTCGCGACATGGCGACCATCCGTCCGATCAACTGCGAAGTCAACTTCCTGCCGCGTGCTCATGGTAGCGCCCTGTTTACCCGTGGCGAGACCCAGGCGCTGGTTGCTGCCACTCTCGGTACCGGTACAGATGAGCAGCGGATGGACAATATCCAGGGGATGGAATTCAAGAAATTCCTGCTCCACTACAACTTCCCTCCATTCTGCGTTGGTGAGACCAGCATGCGTCTGTTCCCGGGGCGTCGCGAAATCGGTCATGGCATGCTCGCCGAGCGTTCGGTCAATACCGTTTTGCCGAAGCATGAAGATTTCCCGTATACCATCCGTCTCGTCTCCGACACCCTTGAGTCGAACGGTTCCTCTTCGATGGCCGCCGTCTGTGGCTCATCGCTGGCGCTGATGGACGCCGGTGTACCGGTTAAGGATGCCGTCGCCGGTATCGCCATGGGCCTGATCAAAGAGGGTGACAAATATGCAGTTTTGTCCGACATCCTCGGTGATGAAGATCACCTCGGCGATATGGACTTCAAAGTCACCGGGACCAAAGAAGGTGTAGCCGCACTACAGATGGATATCAAGATCAGCGGTGTCAGCCGCGAGATCATGAAAGAGGCTCTGGAGCAGGCCCGTGAAGGTCGTCTGCACATTATCGGCAAGATGGCTGAAGCGATTTCGACACCACGTGAGGATCTGTCACCGTATGCGCCGCGCATCACCACCATCTACGTCAAGCAGGATCAGGTTCGTACTGTAATCGGTTCCGGTGGCAAGAATATCCGTGGCATTATCACGGAGACCGGTTGTTCTATCGATATCGAAGATGATGGTCGTATCAACATCGCTTCTTCCGATGGTGACGCTGCCAAACTGGCGATCAAGATGATTCGTGATCTGACTCAGGAAGCTGAAGTTGGCAAGCTCTACCAAGGGCTGGTCAAGAAAATCATGGAGTTCGGCGCTTTCGTCGAGATCTTCCCGGGAACCGATGGACTGGTACACATCTCCGAGCTGGATAAGGAGCGGGTACGTAACGTCACCGATGTTCTCAATGAAGGGGACGAAGTGCTGGTCAAGTGTATCGGCGTTGATCGCCAAGGCAAAATCAAACTGTCGCGCAAGGAAGCCCTTGGTCAGACTTTGCCTGAATAAAGTAGTACCAAGTTATTGAATGACTGACTTATTTCAATAATGCCTGATAAACAACCGGCCACCTTGCAGACGTCTTGTACGCCTGCGGTGGCCGGTTCTATTTTTGGAGTTTATCGTGAGTGATGTAATCGTCCAGATTCAACGTCTGCGTGTTGATGCCATTGTTCCTGAATACCAGACCGAGCATGCGGCGGGCCTCGATCTTTGTGCCGCACTCGATGCACCGGTTGCCTTGTTGCCCGGAGACCGATTGCTGGTCCCGACCGGCCTGGCTATGGCGATCCCGATCGGGTATGAAGGGCAGGTCCGGCCTCGTTCCGGTTTGGCGCTGAAAAATGGGGTAACTCTAGTCAACTCCCCCGGCACCATCGATGCCGATTACCGGGGCGAGATCGGGGTGATCATGATCAATCACAGCGACAGTCCGTTTGCAATCGCGCATGGTGACCGGATCGCGCAACTATTGATTGCCCCGGTTACCCACGCTGAGTTGCGGCTGGTCGATAGTCTCGATGAGACTCTGCGCGGTACAGGTGGCTTCGGTCATACCGGCGTCGGCAACAATAGTGGTGACGTATGACCATCGCCGATCAGTCGGAACTGATTGAATTTCCCTGTGAGTACCAGTTTAAGGCGTTTTGTGCCAAAGCAGCGGTGGCCACCTTTCGTGAAGCGATCAAGCAGGCGGTGAACAAAGTTATGCCGTGCGGCAATGATGCGATCAAGGAGCGACAGAGTACAAAAGGTAATTACTCTTGCGTCACCGCCTTGTTGTTCCTGCAAAGCCGTGAACAGCTCGAAGCGATCAACACCGAAATCCGTAAAATTGAAACCCTTATGTTCATGATTTAACGGTCTGACTGTTTCGGCTTCTACCGGTTTGTGCTAAATTGTTAAAGAACGTCTAACAATGATGGCAGGAGGTGTCATATGCTGGTGTCT
>CBDUUF010000026.1:0-11243 GCA_965370375.1 uncultured Desulfuromonadaceae bacterium | reverse complement strand
CGAAGCTTATTTCCGGCGGGTAGAGGCGTTGGAGTTTACAATCAAACACGATGATGGTCAGGATGTTCGTTACCTGGACAAGGCTGATATCGTGTTGACCGGCATCTCCCGTACCAGTAAAACACCGCTGTCAGTCTACTTGGCCCATCGGGGTTGGAAGGTGGCTAATGTGCCGCTGGTAAATGGAGTTGAGCCACCGGCTGAATTGTTTACCGTCGATCCGTCTCGGGTGGTCGGATTAGTGATTGATCCGCAGCGACTGGTGGAGTTGCGGGCCGCGCGGTTGCGTAATCTCGGGCAGGATCCGAAGTTGGCTTATGCTGATTACGAAGAAATTGTCGACGAACTCAGTTTTTCCAAAAGGATATTTCGTCGGCAATCATGGATTTTGCTTGATGTCACCGGCAAGGCGGTCGAAGAGACGGCCAACGAGGTGCTGGTAAAACTTAAATTGAAGTAAGAACTAAGGTTATAGCTTTATTTACCGAAAACTTTTGATATCACGTAGCGGAGGAGGAAGAAATGAAGGTACTGGTTGTCGAAGACGAGAAAAAGGTTGCCAGCTTCATTAAAAGAGGTCTGGAAGAAGAAGGTTACACCGTTGAGTTGGCCCGGGATGGCGAAGAGGGTCTGAAGATGATCAACGACGGCAGTTACAATCTGATCCTGATGGATTTGATGCTGCCCAAAATGGATGGTCTTCAGGTGATCAAGGAGATGCGGGCGCACAATGTTCGTACTCCGGTACTCTGTCTTACCGCCAAGGACAAGGTGGATGACATTGTCTCCGGTCTCGATTCAGGCAGTGACGATTATTTGACCAAGCCATTTGCTTTTATTGAGTTGCTGGCTCGTGTCCGGGCTTTGATCCGCCGTGGTTCAAGTGAGCGTGGTGCCGAGCTGACTTTCGCTGATTTGCGCATCGATCCGGTTACCCATAAAGTCTGGCGTGGCGAAACGGAGATTGATCTGACCTCCAAAGAGTACGCCCTGCTCGAGTACATGATGCAGCATCCGAATGAAACTCTGACCCGGAGCATGATCGCCGAGCATGTATGGGACTACACGTTTGATTCTTTTACTAACATTATCGATGTTTATGTGAACTACCTGCGCAAGAAGATCGATCGTGACTTTGAGAAGAAGTTGATCCATACAGTTCGCGGAATAGGGTACGTCCTCAAGGAGGGTTAATTGTTTCCCGGTTCTATCCGCCAGCGTCTGACAGCCTGGTACTTTCTGTCACTGATCCTGATTTTGCTTGCGGTTAGCCTGTTCTGGTATACGACCCTGTCGCGTAGTCTGATAGCTCAGCTGGATGATAGTCTGCATGAAACGGCCAAGGTAGTAGAGCTTGGTCACCTGCACGAGCTGAATGTAATCGATCCAGATCAGGCGTGCGCGATTCTTGAAGTTTACAGCTACAGTCAGGACTGGATCGGTTACGTGCAATTGCGTGACCCGGCCGGTGAGGTTGCCTGTATTATTCAGGGCGTAAACGGCCATGCTCTGCCGTTTAGCAATCCAGCCCGGGAATCTGTAAGTGCCGGGAAGCTGTTCTACGAGACTGACGCTGATTCTTTCTCGTTTACGATTCGTCTCCTGTCCGTTCCGATCTATCGCGCGGGCGACCTTGTCCGTATAATTCAGATCGGCCAGAGCTCGGTCGGTATCGAACAAATTCTTGCCAACCTGCGCAATATTTCTGTCTTTCTCAGCCCGATTTCCGTTATGCTGTTGACCATCTTAGGCTGGTTTCTGGCCGGTCGGGTTTTGTCGCCTATTGTTACCATCACTGCTACCGCCCAGAAAATAACAGCCAAGCAGCTGGATCGACGTCTGCCGATCAGCTCGACTGATGATGAGATTGCCCGATTGTCGCAAACCATTAATTCTATGCTGGCTCGGTTGGAGGAATCATTTCAGCGGGTGCGGCGTTTTTCCGGTGATGCTTCACATGAGCTGCGTACGCCGTTGGCAATTATCAAAGGTGAGACCGAAGTCGCGTTGCGCTGGGCCAAGAGTGATGCAGAGTTGCGGTCAGCGCTGACTTCCAACCTGGAAGAGATCAACCGCATGGAGCAGATTGTTGGCGATCTGTTGTCGCTTGCCCGCAGTGATGCCTCCGAGCTACACCTGTCTATCGAGAAATTCAGCCTGAGTGATCTGATTCAGGACATCTGGATGAGCGGCAAAACTTTGGCAGAGCAGTACGAACACAGTGTTTATCTGGATCACGCCGTCACCTCGGAAATCTATATCGATGGTGACAAGGTGCAGCTCTACCGGGTTCTGATCAATCTGATAACCAACGCGGTTAAATACACCCCCTCCGGTGGCCGTATTGATATCCGGCTACTGCTCCAGGATGAGCGTCGGGTTATGATTCAGATCAGTGACACCGGACTGGGGATCTCTCCGGAAGATCTACCGAACATTTTTGAGCGCTTCTATCGTATTGACTCGGCCCGGAATCGGGACCATGGCGGAACCGGCCTCGGTCTCGCTATCGTCAAGGCGATTGTTGCGGCTCACAACGGTACAATTTCCGTTGAATCGACCGTTGATAAAGGATCGACTTTCTCAGTATCACTCCCCCTGGATGGCCCGGCGGCAAAAACTCTAATCGATTGATTACCCTGCCTTTGTTGACATTTGTTCTCCCGGTGATTAAATAGGCTGCAGACAGCTTCAACTTTATTGTCGGATATTTTTATCCGGCCGCTTTGAAGAAAGGACGCAGTTCATGTACCGGAACAGATCCCGATTTATTGTATTGTTGCTCGTTATTTTAGCTTTCAGTCTGCAGGCGACCGGCGTTGCAGCGGCCTTGCCTGAGTTTGTCGCGCTGGCCAAGGAGTTGAAACCGGCGGTTGTCAATATCAGCACAACCAGAACGGCCAAGGCGCAGTCGCCAGGGCCGCGCGGCTTTGGTGGTCAGGGCAACGATTCTTTTAATGAGTTTTTTGAGCGCTTCTTCGGTGGCCAGCAGAATGTGCCGCGTGAGAGCCATTCCCTCGGTTCCGGTTTTGTTATTGATGCCGATGGTCATATCGTCACCAATGCTCATGTCATCGACGGAGCGGATGAAATCAATGTCACCCTGTCGGATGGCCGGTCGTTGCCGGCGATCGTTATCGGCGCCGACAAGAAACTTGACCTGGCGCTGCTTAAAATCGAGGCGGGCGGTTCCCTGCCGATTACCCGTCTTGGTGACAGCGACAAACTGCAGGTCGGCGAGTGGGTGATGGCTATCGGTAATCCGTTCGGGCTTGAGCAGACGGTTACGGCCGGGATCGTTTCGGCCAAAGGGCGGGTGATCGGTGCCGGCCCTTACGATGACTTTATTCAGACCGATGCCTCGATCAATCCGGGAAATTCCGGCGGACCCCTGTTTAATACCGCCGGTGAAGTGGTCGGTATCAATACTGCGATCATTGCCCGGGCCCAGGGGATCGGTTTCGCGATCCCGGTCAATGTTGCCCGGAGTGTCATAACCCAGCTTAAAGAGACCGGTCATGTTTCGCGTGGCTGGCTCGGTGTTTCGATTCAGGTCATTGATGATGATCTGGCTGAATCGCTCGGCCTTGATGTGACCGGTGGTGCCTTGGTAACCAATGTTTTTGCCGATTCTCCGGCAGAAAAAGCCGGGTTCATGCGTCAGGACGTTATCATCTCTTTTAATGACAAGACGATTGAACATGTCCGTGATTTACCGCGCATTGTGGCTGCAACGCCGATCGGGGCAGCGGTCAACGTGACGGTGGTGCGTAATGGCAAAAAAGTCAAACTGAGGGCCAAGGTCGGCAAGATGGATGAGGGTGAGGAGACCGTTGTTACCCACCTGCAGCAGGGCAAGACGACAGCCGGGCTTGCGGTGTCGGCCCTGACCCCGGAGCTAGCCGAACGGCATGAGCTTGAAGCTGGCCAAGGTGTCGTGATTACCGAAATCGATGCGGAATCGACGGCAGCCAAAGCTGATCTGCGACCGGGTGATATCTTATTGGAGATTAACGGTCGGTCGATCGGTTCACCTAAGGAGTACAAAAAAGCGCTGGCCGGCCAGGAAGGGAAGAAGCCGTTGCTGTTGATCAAGCGTGGCGAGCGGGTACACTATACAACCTTCCTGGTCGAATAATGGCTTAGCTTTGTTGGGTATTTGTTAGATAATAAATCGCTGATAAGAGGGCTCCGGAGCGACGGGGCCCTCTTAATTCTATACAGCGGAATGCCTTTGATTTGCCGAAGCTAGCTTCGGGGTGAATTGCACATACTCAGTGTGCATTCGCACAGTGCATAGGCGGTAACAGTGTGTTAGGCTCTGCGACTATGAAACTCGCCCTCAAACATCAGATTGTCCTGGCGCCGACGATTGTACTGTTAATGCTGACCCTGTTGCTCGGCTTCATGCAGTACAACTACTGGGACTTGACCCAGAAGCGGCAGGCGGCCAGGCAACTCGGTAACGTCTTTTTGGCGCTTGGCGAGGCCGATCTGGCAACCCAGAGGATTTATCGTTTGTCGGTTATACTCAGTCGTGAACCGCTCATTGACGGCTCCCGGGTGGCCGAACTGAAAATGCTGCATGACCATCTAGAACAATCGACGCAACGGATCAGCACCAACCTCAATCTTGCTCCCGTGGAGCGGGATCGACTGCGGGCAACAGTCGGGCGTCTCGACCCGGAGCACGGCTTTGATGCCGAGCGCTACGTTGAGGCGATCAATGATTTGCGTCCCCTGTTTGTTGGTTTTGCCGAACAGATGCAGCAACGCCGGGCAAAACTGGATGATGTGCACGCCGAAGATATTGATGAACTGGTCGCCCGGACGACCTTCGTTTCCATTGTTGTTCTTGGTGCAGCTATTGTGCTCGGGGTTTTTCTCTCACTGACTTTTTCCCGGAGAATTTTGCGCCGGATTCAAAGCCTGTCTGAAAGTGCCAAACTGATTGCCGCCGGAGACCTGACCCCGCCGGCACCGCCACAGGAGATTCGTGACGAACTGGATGAATTGACGCTCTCGATCAGTCGGATGTCGGATAAACTTATCCGTGTGGTCAGTGCCGAGAAACTTCTCGAAGGAGCCGAAGAAGAGCGACGGCGTCTCGCCATGGATATCCACGATCAGACGTTGGCTGATCTCGCCTCGGTCAAACGCGGCATCGAGAAGCTGAATGAACGGCAAGAGTGCAGCGCTGAAGCAACCAAGCTGGAAGAGGAGATGACCAGGGCCATCAGCAACCTGCGTGAAGTCATGGACAACCTGCATCCGCAGACGCTCGATATTCTGGGTCTCGGTCCGGCCCTCGAATCGCATCTCGAACGGCATTTTTTCGGCAACGGTTTCCCCGCCTATCACTTTATCCAGACCGACAAGGTAGAGCGTATCCCGCTCTCGCGCTCGGTCAGTCTGGCCTTATATCGCATTACTACTGAAGCGGTACACAATATCGTCCGCCATGCTGATGCCGGCCGCTACGAGGTGCTGCTCGATGTTGTCGATCATCATTTCATGCTGTCTGTCGAGGATAATGGCAAAGGCTTTGATTTCCAGCAGGTTGCCGACACCGACCACCGCGGCTTGCATAATATCCGGGAACGGGCCAACGCAATCGGTGCCAGAGTATGTTGGAAATCGTCCCGTTTTTCGAGCGGCACCCGGTTTGAACTGGCCTTGCCGTTTGAGGAGAAATAATCATGGTGGAACAGATTCAGATCATCGTTGCCGAAGATAATCCGAAAGATTTTGAATTTCTTGAGTCGCTGCTGGCGGATTGGGATGTGCAACCTCTCGTCGAGCGCGCCCCGAACGGACTCGAAGCACTTGCGCTGGCCCTGAAACACGACCACCCACTGGTGATCAGTGATATCCAGATGCCGGAAATGAACGGGGTTGAATTTGCCCGGCGGTTGTGGGAGAAGAAGCCGACCGCCCGGATAGTGTTCTGGAGTCAATTCAAAGACGAAATGTATGTTCGCTCTCTGCTGAAAATTGTGCCGCCGGAGACGGTGTACGGTTATATCCTGAAGTCAAACACCAAACAGCGGATTTTGTCAGCTATTCAGACGGTGCTGTATGATGAACAGTGCTGGATTGACCCGGAGGTGCGCAAGGTTCAAGGGGTTACCGGGCACAGCCAGACGGCCCTGTCGGATATCGAGTATGAAGCGTTGGTCGATATTTCCCTCGGCTTGACCGACAATCTCATCGCCCAGCGCCGCTATCTGTCGCGGCGTGGAGTGCAGAGTCGTCTCAACTCGCTCTACAACAAACTGACGATCGATCAGGAGCAATTTCACAGCGAAAAACATGGTGATGCGCTCAACCTGCGCAACCGGGCGGTAGCTGTCGCCCTGCATCGGGGTTTGATCAACGCTTTTGAGATGGAGAAGGAAGAGACTGAATTTCAGAAGTGGTTCGAACGTTTTATGCACTCGAACTGATATCCTGGATAATGATGACGGAAAACAGTCGGTCGATAAATTCACGGGAAGTAACTATAACCCGAAAAGACTTGCAGGCCATGCTCGATCTGGTCAGCGTGGTCGAACAGCTTGCCGCTCTACCTGCCTACCGTAAACAAATCTCTGCTGAATTACCGGAAGTAGCCCGTTTTGACCCACAACACGATGCGGTGATGATGGGCTACGACTTTCATCTCGGCTCGGACGGGCCCGGTCTGATCGAGGTCAACACCAATGCCGGTGGCGGACTGCTGGCTCTGCAGGCCGGCACCTCTGATAGTAAAACACCAGCCTCTCTGATCAGCGCCCGGCTGCGCACCCGGCTGCTTGCAATGTTTTCAGCCGAGATGCGTAGTTTTTCAGCCGGTCAAATCGATCGGCCGCAGCATGTCGTGATCCTCGATGAAGACCCACAGGCACAATTTCTCTACCCGGAAATGCAGGCTTTTGGCAGTTTTTTTCAGGAGTGGGGCTGTCGGGCAAGCATTGCCGAGCCAAAAGATTTACAGGCTGGCCCGGACGGTGTGTTTCTGGCGGGTGAACCGGTTGATATGATCTACAACCGGCACTGTGATTTTTATCTGGAAACTTCGGAGCTGGCCGGTCTGCGCCAGGCCTATCTGCAAAGCAAGGTCTGTTTGACGCCGAATCCGTTTCGCTATGGGCTGCTGGCCGACAAACGGCGCCTCTGTTTCTGGTCTGATCCGGAGCGACTGGCGGCGGTCGGCCTTGAGCGATCCGGAATCGACCTGTTGCAGAAGATTGTACCGGAGAGCCGGATGCTCGGTGATTTCGATCCGGACGAACTCTGGTCGCAACGCAAGCAGTGGGTGTTTAAGCCGGCGACCGCGCATGCCAGCCGTGGGGTGCTGGTTGGCGCCAAGGCGACCCGGGGCCGCTATCAGCAGTTGCCGGCCGACACCGTAGTTCAGCGCTACATTGCCCCTTCCATGACCACCATCGGCACCAATCAATTCAAAACTGACTTTCGTCTGTTTGTCTACCGCAACCGTATGCTCGGCATTGCCGCACGGCTCTATCGCGGTCAGGTGACCAACTTGCGCACCGAAGGTGGCGGGTTTGCTGTGGTGCGGGTGGTTGGTTGAATTTCAGAAATAATACTATTCCATCTCACCCTTGAAATTGAACGGTAGCGTCCTCGGCAGGGGTCGGTCGGCGACGAAGGCCTCAAGAAGCTGTCGCCCTTTATCGGTAAACGGGCCTAGGTGTGCAGCTTCAATGACGAAATTGTGGCAACCGCTCGATGCAAGTTCTTGAAGATGGCCGAGCAGCGAAAAATCGGTATCTGCAGTCAGGGTCGAGATTTCGCCCTGTTGCCGAACATGGTACGGTTCGTCCCGGTCGGAGACAACCGGGCTGTCCGGGCGCACTTTCGGCAACGGCACCCGGGTGGTCATGAGTGGCACCTGGCCGTAAACTGTCACCGCTGTCGCGATACCGGCGTCCCGCTGCAGAATATGCCCCAGGTTTACTCGGTCATCTTCAATATAAAGTGTACTCTCGATGCAGCCGAGTTCACGCCAGGCGAGCAAGGCCTGGGAGTTGAGGCTGAACAGACGATAGCCGGTTGCGAGCTTCGCTTCCGGCAGCTCATCAAATAGTCGAAAATGGCTCAGATTATTCAGCCGGAAATAACGCCAACCGCGCGCGTACAGCTTGTCGACTGCCGCCTGATGTGCCGCCCAATCCTGATCAAAAATAATAAACGGAATATCCCAGATCAGTCGATCCGGTTGTTTGGCCAGACGTCCGGGGATATGATCGGCGCGGGTCGCAAGACCTGGGGTCAGCGGCACAAGAATGCGGTCGACCTGACGGTTCTCCAGCAGCCCGGCATCCTTTACATCACGAATGGCGACGGTCAATGTCTGTTTTGACGACGTTGGTCCGGTGGCGGGGAGCAGGGACGCATGCGCCAGCTTTTTCTGCTCCAAGCGCAGGTGTGCCGCCTGACCAGAAAATGTTGTTTTAAGTTCAGCATAAAAATCGCGGCGGATCTGTTTGAGCCGGCTCGGCGGAATGACCACCGGGTAGAGGTTGGTCGCTTCCAGCTGCGCGAGGATGATCCCTTCATTGCCGCCTTTGGCGAACACCTTGGTCAAGGTCTCAGCAGAGAGCGGTCGCTCTTTGGCCGGAAACGATTCGACGGTGTAGATTTTTTCAACGGTTTTTGACCCTTCACTCGAAACCAGCCGCAAGGTCTGTGCATCCGGCATGTTGATCTGCAGACGAATCGTTAAGGAGTCGGTGTTGACATTTTTCAGCAGGCGGCGACAGGCCGAATCACTCATGGTGAAGGCTTGCGCGGATGAGACTTTAAACACGGTGTCGCCAGGTTGGAAAACATCAGCAAACGGGCTTGGCACCGTGACCGCTGCGCCTTTGTCCGCCTGATTGGTTCTTTTTGAACCGAGGTACAGCTCCTTGATGGTGAACGCCTTGCCGGCCCGATCGGTTTGCGGTTGAATGCGCAGCCGGTCGCCGAGTTGGAGCGGGCTGCCGGTTTTAAAGCGGATCCGGTTGGCCTGAACCTGATCTATCTTACCGAGACGTTGGCCGGTAGCGCCCTGAACGGATGGCACAGCGATATCAGTTGGGCGGCTGCCAGGCAGGAAGCCACGGGTCGGCGGGCGACCGAACGAATCTTTGAGTTTGTTCTTGGCCGCCTGGATCGCCTCTTTTTTCTGCTCGGCCGGGGCGTCGATGACCAGCCGGTAGGCGGCGACAACATTGGCCACATATTCGGCACTTTTCATCCGACCTTCAATCTTGAAGCTGCCGACTCCGGCCGCCTGCAGATCATCGAGCAGATCGATCGCTGACAGGTCGTTGGTCGAAAAGTAGTACCCTTGATCCTGGCGATGTTTGTAGCGGCGTCGGCACGGTTGGGCACAGCGGCCGCGATTACCGCTCTTGCCACCGAGCCAGGAAGAAAAATAACACTGGCCGGAGAACCCGAAACAGAGGGCACCGTGAATGAAGTGTTCAAGTTCCATCCCGGTCTGGCTGCGGATAACGCCGATCTCTTCAATGCTCAACTCCCGGGCGAGAACAGCCCGTTTGAAGCCGAGCTTTTCGAGCATCTGTACGCCGGCGCTGTTGTGGACGGTCATTTGCGTTGAGGAGTGCAGCGTCAGGTTCGGGAAATACTGCCGGGCAATGTTCCAGATTGTCATATCCTGAAGAATTACGGCATCGACGCCGATCTTCTCCAGAGCGGCGAGAGTGTCGATCAGTAGCGGGAGCTCCTGCTCCTTGACCAAGGTATTGAGTGTGGTGTAGACCCGACGCTGGCGCTGATGGGCATAGCCGACCATCTGCTCAAGATCGCCCATACTGAAGTTTTTGGCCTTGGCTCGGGCAGAAAACTCTTTCAGACCGGTATAAACAGCGTCGGCGCCGTTCTCCATGGCGGCAAAAAAAGCTTCAAGGCTACCGGCGGGCGACAACAGGTCTGGTTTTTTTTCAACTTTTTTCATCATCTAGTTCCAAAAAAGCAAGCCGGGAAAAACCCGGCTTGGCTACAAATTACGAATAACACGATGCAATGTTTTTGAGCAAGGCAAAAGCCGGCCTCAGGTGAACAACCCCTTATCACAAAAGCTGGTGTAACAGCCGTTGCCGACAATGATGTGATCGAGGACCCGGACCCCCATCAACTCCCCGGCTTCGCGCAACCTCTGCGTCAATTCAATATCTTCGCGGCTCGGTTCGGGATCGCCGGACGGATGGTTATGCACAAACAATACACCGGCCGCCGATTCTCGAATCACCGGGGCGAAGACTTCACGCGGGTGAACAATGCTGGCATTAAGGCTCCCTTCGGAGACCTGTATTTCGCGGATCAAGCGGTTTTTGCTGTCGAGCAGCAGGGAGATGAATACTTCCTTTTTGCGATTTCTGAGTCGTTCATGGAAGTGGGTAAAAACCTCTTTGGATGAGGTCAGCCTGACTCCGGGCTTGATGTCACTGCAGGCAAACCGTCGGGCCAGCTCAAACAAGGCCTGAATCTCGGCCGCTTTGGCCGGGCCGATGCCGCTCTGTTGACGGAGCTCAGTGGTAGTTGCTGTGGCCAACGAGCGCAGATCTCCAAACCGGGTGATCAGGCTCCGGGCCTGATCGACAGCGGTGGTGCCATCGGCAGCATTGCCGGTGCGCAAAATAAGGGCCAGAAGTTCAGCGTCGCTGAGTGGTTCCGGCCCTTGAGAGAGTAATCGTTCACGTGGTCGGTCGGACTCCGGCCAGCTCTTAATGCGGTGCATAATCCCCCTCGAAACACAGTAAGTAAAATTCGATAGTGAATTATAGTCCGAAAACAAGTCAACTAGCAAGGCTGTTCAAATATCTCCTGGAGTCCGTCGGACTCCTAGTTGCTTTCTTTCACTGGTGAGCCCCAGAAGATACCTAACACCTTCTTGTCTCTAGGAGTCAATTCGGCCCCCATTTGCTGCATTTTGTTCAAAATCTCATTTACATTGCGTCCTTCGACCATCGCCTGTTCAATCCGGTCGGCATCATGGCAGGACGTACAACGCTTCTCAATAATCTTGCGGTACTCCTCAGCACTCCCCTGATCAACCGCCAGAGCAACCGGGGCAAATAGCAGAGTTAACAGCGCAAGCAATATGATGTGTCGCATCGGTTACTCCCGGACGTAAATGTCGATATCTGTTTCGTGAACCATGCCCATCAAGTGTGCATACTCAGACTCAATGATTGCATAGTGGTTTTCCGTCTCTTTGACCATGCGATCAA
>CBDUUF010000025.1:0-11251 GCA_965370375.1 uncultured Desulfuromonadaceae bacterium | reverse complement strand
TTTCCTGTTTTCCTGTAGATAGAGGGCTATTTCGTACTCGGCAGATGCCAGGTCATGTTGCTTTACCAGGAGTTGTTTCGGTTTTCTCGGTGGCAAGAGCCGACATGAGATGCCCCTTGAGGTTAACACCAGGGCGAGGTTTTTCAGTGAACGATTGTCAGTCGAATAGACGTCAGTTGCAAATCGATCAAGACGAATTTCAGCTGAGTATTCATCAATGGTGTCAGGTAGGGGTGGAATGTTATCGTTGGATGGCCCGTCCGACATGGTCTGGAGCTCCAGGCTTGTCTGGCCGAAACTTGGCCGTCAGCAGGTGGTAAGTTCAGTCGGAAAAATTACTGCCGTTCCGGTATGAAGTGTGGTCGCCGAGTTTTGACGAGATGACAGAGCTGGCTTCCTTAATCTGTGGTAGAAGCTTTTCTGCATTAATACGGAAGGCGGGGCCAACTACACAAAGGGCACCATTTAGGGATCCACCGGCACAGAACAAGGGGTAGGCAATGCTGACGATATCTTCACCGAGCATACCGGTATCGATTGCGTAGCCTTGTTTGCGAATGGATTCATACTCGTCTGTAAGCTGTGTGGGTATGGTTTGTCGGGAGAAAGCCATAATGACGCGGCCAGCGGCACTTGATTTAAGCAAAAACCGTTTGCCGACCAGAGAGACAATTTTGACTTTTTGGGTCGTATCGACCATGTCAAGAAACAGGATGTCATCATCCCGGCGAACGGTTATATAGACGGCTTCATTGCAATCACGGACCAACCGCTCCATAACCGGTCGAGCTTGTTTCAGTAGCTCCATACGGGAAAGTAGCTTTTGCCCAACCTCATAAGCGGTCAGCCCAAGACGATATTTTCCGGATGACTCTTCCTTCTCAACGTAGCCACGTCCTTCAAACGTTGCCAGCAGTCGGAAGACGCTGGTTTTGTTCATATTCAGTTTTTCGCTCAGGCGGGAGATCCGGACTTCACCTTCTTCATCGCACAGGGCTTCCAGAACGTCAAGGGCATTCTCTACTGATTGTATAGAATAAGAGTCTTTGTCTCTTGATGGCAAAGGCTAGCTCCTTAAAGATATTGCACAACATTAAATTGATTGTATTAACAACCACACCCAACCAAAATAATACACTGTTTTATTTTTGTCAACAGAAGCATTAGTGTTCCGGTCGATTTTTTAAAGTCCCGTTAATAGCCGATTATCCGAGATAATGTTGAGTTACGATATAATGGTTGTTCTGGATAGCTGAATTGTAAATGCAGGGTGTCGAGAATTATTTTGAAATGCCATTTGTGAATTGAAAAATTGTTTTAGAATCATTTTTCTGCTATTGGCCGGACTCAGTCATTAACTTTTCGACCAAAGAGACATCGGCGGCAAGCACATCATAACGATCCAGTTGGCTCAGTGGCACAAAGCGGTGCTCGGCAACCTGTAAATTGTGGATTGTTGCAGATAGTGGTGTGCAGTCATAAGCCAGCAACAGGATCGGACCAAAATCGTAGCGGTGGTAAATAACCTCATAGATTGCTCCAACCTGTACTTTTAGATCGAGTTCTTCCAGAAGCTCTCGCCGTAGACATTCGACAGGTGACTCACCTTTTTCGAGCTTTCCGCCAGGAAATTCCCATTTGCCAGCATGGCGACTACCATCAGGCCGTCTGGTCAGCAGGACAGCCGATTTGTTGCGAATAATCCCGGCAGTGACAATGGTGACAGGCTTTGACATGGTTATCCTTTCTTTGTATGTCGGCATTATATAGACAGGACTCTTTTTGTTCGACAGCTTTTTTACTGACACCTTGTTCCGGGTATGATAAATAGTCGGCGCATAACGAGCAAATAATCAAGAGTGGGAAATTATGACAAAGTTGACGGACAAAGGTCGCGGCATTCGCGACATGTTTCAGAATATCGCGCCGCAGTACGACCTGTTGAACCGAATTCTTTCATTCGGGATTGATCGGAACTGGCGTAAGTTTGCCGTCCGGCAGTTACAGATTCCGGAGAATGGCCGAGTCCTTGATATTGCTACCGGAACCGGTGATGTGGCTTTGACCATTGCGGCAAAAACCCCGGATTCGGTTGTGATTATCGGTGAAGATTTTACCCAGGCGATGCTTCTGCACGGACGCGAGAAGATAGCTGCATCGTCTTACGCTGATCGAATCAAACTAGTCAATGCGCCCTGCGAAGCTATTCCTCACCCGGGTAATCTGTTTGATGGTGTCACCATCGCGTTCGGCATCCGTAATGTCGTCGACCGCCATGCCGGTCTGCGCGAGATGTACCGGGTGCTCAAACCGGGGGGGCGGGCAGTTATTCTTGAGTTTTCGACGCCCAAAAGTCGTCTATTTCGTAGCCTTTACTATTTTTATTTTCGCCGGATTCTTCCGACAATCGGTGGTCTTTTATCCAGACGCAGTGCCTATCAATATCTTCCCGACTCAGTACTTGAGTTTCCCTCCCGTGATGAATTTTCAGGAATGATGACTAACGCCGGATTTGACGATGTTAAGGCGCATGATCTCACCTTCGGGATTGTTACGGTCTACGTCGGGACCTGCCCGGGCTGAGTTGTCTGTAGGCTTTATTTATACGCTTCGCGGTATGAACTGCGGGGCGTTTTTTGTTTGTTGGTCGATTCCGGAATCAGGAGCGAGTGAGAGATCAGTGTAATTACCGTAGTTATTTATTGATCAAGACTTCCTCTGGATCAGTAATGATTTTGACCGGAAAGGTGAAAACTCGCTTCAAGATTCCAAGAACCGGTGTTGTAACTGACTCAAGCGGTACGGACTCTATATCCGGGTCATCTGCACTCCCGGTCATGTTGAAGTGAGCAACAACCAGCGCTTTCTGTTTCCCGGTCAACAACCATCCGGCGATCGGGATGTGGGAGATAAGGCTGTCGACGGTGCGCAGAGGCATAGCGGCCATATCAAAGTTGACGGTGCTGTTAATAAGGTCATAGTTCCCGGCCATGGATAAATTCATGATATCGCCATGTAGCAGAAAGTCTTCTGTTGCCAGAATTCCCCGATTCAGATCTGCGTTGAAGGTGATTGTCTTATAAGGTAGACCTTTGCCTTTGACATTTTCAGTTAATAACGGGTAAAGATTCAGGATATGCAGGACTTTTGCCAGCCCAGTTAATTTATATAGACGTCCATCATCAATCTGCATGGAAAAAGCGCCGAGCGAAGTCGGCAGAAATTGTTTACCGGCAATTCCCTCAAGATAAAAATCTCCACTCAGTCTGCCGCTGACCAGGCCGCGGCGTTTCAGAAGTTGATGGTAAACGGTCTGGGCGGCAACATTTTTGGCGGTCCCGGAAATTTTCAGTAGAGATGAACCATCTTGTTGCTTGATCAGGAGGACCTGGCCGATCCCTTCACCATCTTCGAGACGGAAGCGTATCGGGCCAATAACTATGGCATCGTCGCGCAGGACTATTTGTGAAGTTGCCCGATCAAACGGCATACCTGAAATCTGACCACTCTCGGTGTCGATATCGATTGTCAGTCTGACTTTGTGCTTGGAAGTCGGTCTAACTGTCACTGGTTTGGGGTGTGTGTTTTCCCATAAACCGATGATTTCATCGATGTTGCCGTGTCGACCCTGAATGTCGAGGTAGACTTCGACCGCGGCAAAATTTTTAACCGTACCGTTGACTGTAGCGTCGGTGCCGCCATCCATTTTGACATAAATCGGTCCGAGAAAAACCGTACTGTCAGCAAGTCGAACAATGCCATCAATATGCTTCAGATAGCGTGTTTGCGAGGTGAAAATGAGTTCGTCGGCCCGGATTGAATCGCTCAATACATGCAGGGTGACGTCGGGATTCGCAAGGTCGGGAAGCTCTAGATCGACGCTGATTGGTGAGTTGCCGAGTTCCGCTTGTAACGCCTTGGCCGAGAGATTCGCATTATTTATCCGGATGCTTCCGTTCAACTTGTTCAGGTCGGCCAACGGCCCTGGTATGGCCAGGTGGACGTCGGAGAGTTTCAGGCTACCGACCGTGTGCAGTGGCCGAGTTGCCGAACCGTCGAGGTTTAGCTGCGCGTCAATCTTCCCAGTTAGATTGAGCCGGCTCAGACCCGGCATCAAGGCGGTCACTGCAGTCAGTGCCACGTCTGGAATATCGACTTTCAGAGAAAAATATTGATCATCGTTGCTGTTCCAGTGGCCATGAAACTTTGCTTCAATGCCTGGCAGTGAAAACTCACTGTTTGTAGTCTGCCAGCCAGTTTTTGTCCGGGATAGATTGATTTTATATGCTGCCGTAAAATTATGACTGAAAAAAGCTGGTGTTGATGATTTGTTGGCCGTCGAAAGTCGGGCCGATAATTGTCCTTCGCTGACTATGCTGTTCAGCATTCTGCCTGTCAGGGAGAGTCTGGATTGGTTTTTTATTTCCAGACGGCCGCGCCCGGTTTCCAGAATAAAGCTCACACCCTCGAGGGTAGCAGTTTCTCGATCATAGCGGATACGTCCGCCAAGCGTCGCTTCTGAAATTTTCGTGGGTGCTGTTTCGGTAGAGGCTGTAACCAGATCGAGTTTTTCCCCGGTCAATTTTGCCGCAAAATTTACACCCTTTTGCGCTTCTCCATCAAACTGCAGATTTAAATCTGCATAGCCACGCAGGCTGAAGGCTGCTTGCTGAGCGTTAAGCCATGAATTCAGTTTTTTGGCATCCAGATGCTTTGCATTGAGTTCAAAACGATACACCGCCTCGGTCCAGT
The DNA here is from genome assembly GCA_965370375.1 of uncultured Desulfuromonadaceae bacterium. Classification (GTDB taxonomy): domain Bacteria; phylum Desulfobacterota; class Desulfuromonadia; order Desulfuromonadales; family UBA2294; genus Kmv16. The sequence continues at coordinate 6,499 of CBDUUF010000025.1, read as the reverse complement.
CGGCGTTCGCTTTGGCCGGGCTGTACTCTCCTTCAATGGTCAGAGGTGAGCTGACGCCAAGGTGGACGATAGTCGCTTTGGCATTAATTCTTCCGGTCTGCTCAAGGGCTAAGTCGTTTATGCTGAGGCGAATGTTTTCGATAACAAGCTTCTCAGGTTGTCCGCTTCCTCTAACGTCTGTAATTCGGACGGTTCCATTGTGAATACGCAACGAGTTGACCAGCTCTCCCGTAAATAATCTTTCATCTATCAGGAGTCTGGCCGGTTTCGACTCTTCCTTTTGAATCCGGATGGCAACGTCTGGTTCCTCAAGTAGAATCTCTGAAAACAGGATCTCCCCGAATAAAAGCGGCAGGGTTTTGAGACGAAAAAAAACTTTTTCTACGTTGAGGGAGAAATTATCTTCAGGCGAGCCAATTTTGACGCTATCAAAGGCGAAAGCTGGCCCGTGTTTAATCGAAAAGTGAGCTTTGCCGAGGGAGATCGGCTTGGAAATTCGTTCGGAAGCGATGGTTTCGATCTCTTCCCGGAAGGAATTCAGGTCAAAATTGTAGAGATAGTTTGCTCCGACAGAAACAGTCCCGATCATGATGATAAGGAGAGAAATTGTGATAAATCGGCGCAGGGTCATGAGTTTTCGTTTCAATGGTACAGGTTTAAACTAAAGCAGCGGTTGAAACATACGAACGCTTCAGCTCAATATATCCAGTTTATTTGAATGGTCAACTTTTGTCCAGAATGGATGTATACAGCCTCCTAGCTGGCAGGAGTGGAGTCAGTCCTATGCTGAGTTTTGCACAAAGCGGTAGCCGCGACCCCGCACAGTCAGGAAGTGAACGGGGTCGGAAGGATCCGGTTCAAAGTATTTTCTCAACCGGACAACGAAATTATCGAGGGTGCGGGTTTCGGTGTCAGGAGATACATCCCACGCGGCCGCTAACAATTCGGCGCGAGATAAAACCTCGCCTTCGCGCTGAAAAAAAACTCGCAACAGCTTAGCTTCAATGTCGGTCAATTCAACACGCACATCGTCGATGGTGGCAACCCGCTCCTGCAGGTCGACTATGTTCTGGCCAAAGTGGTAGTTGCGTTCCCGGGATAGTTGGGGGCGGTACCAGTCTGAACGGCGGAGCATACCTTTGACCCGTAACAGGAATTCATCGAGGTTGAATGGTTTGGTCAGATAGTCGTCCGCACCAACTTCAAGCCCTTCAATCCTGTCCTTGTCTTCGCCTCGAGCAGTGAGCATTAAAATCGGTAGTTTCGGATCCCGCTTGCGGATAATGCGACAGACCTCAATGCCGTTAATGCCCGGGAGCATCAGGTCAAGAATAACCATGGTAAAGCTTTCCTGCCATGACTTTTGCAAGGCGGCCTCTCCGGTCTCGACGTGAGTAATCAGGTACCCTTCTTCCTCAAGATTGTAGATCAAGCCACTGGCGATATTCGGCTCGTCTTCCACCAACAGAATGTGTGGTTTGTTCATTTTGGCTTGTCCTCGGAATCAGGTTTAACCAGTGGCAGGCGGATATGTACTTCCGTCCCTGCATCTTTGCCATTTTGTAGCCAGACCTTGCCTTTGTGTAGGCGGACAACCGCTTGCGTTATAAACAGGCCGAGACCGGTTCCCCGGATGGTCTCGCCAATTCGTTTACCCCGGTAGAACATATTGAAAACTTTCTTATGCTCTTGTATCTCTACGCCGCGACCCTGATCGGCAAGCACAAAATGAACGTAATTATCATCCTGGTAAAGGCTGATGCGTATCAATGGTTGAGTCGGAGAATAGAGGATCGCGTTTTCGAGCAGGTTGCGAAAAACGGTTTCAAACGATTCTTTTTCGACCCTGGCGTAGAGGCCGGTTTCGACATCGAGATGCATAATGCCCGCTCTGGGCAGAGCGTATTGTTGTGGTCGAAAATAATTCGTGACTACAGCTGAAAAATTGACATTTTTCAGTGATAGACGCAGGCCACGCTGGTCGAGGCGGTTAGCTGATAGCAGGTTATCGACCAGGGTGTCTAGCCGTTCAGTGTCAGCCAGCATGGTATCGATGAATGTTTCCATTTTGGCTTGTGAGGGCTGGCGACGACGGATGGTTTCCAGATGCAGCTGCAACGAGGCCAGTGGGGATTTCAGCTCATGCGTCACCTGTGAGATAAAGCTCCGCTTGGCTTTAAGTAATGCCGCCTGACGTTGCCAGTAGAGAAAGATGACATATACACCGGCCAGGATGGCTACCAATAGTACCAGCCCCTCGACAAGAATCAGCCAGTCGGCTCCTTTCGGCAGGACATGGCTGTATTTTTCAGCCAGTTTCTGCAGTTCGCTGTGGCTATCCATAAACCAGCGAATCCAGAAAAAGACCACGACCACCCAAACCAGTTGAATGGTGATAAATGCGATCAGGGGATTAAATAGGCGGCGAAAAAATTTCATGTCATTTTTTATCATTCTCACCAGATTGCGACAAGGGTATTCGCTATTTTTAGATTATAGATTTTACAGAACTATTACATTGATTCTGTGCTGACCCTGCTATGCTGGGGTACGATTTGCAGCTAAAGGAGTCTTGCATGAGCCTGAAAATTGGAAAATATAAGGTTACTTACCCCCTGATTCAGGGCGGAATGGGTGTTCGTGTTTCGGCCGCAGGTCTGGCCGGCGCTGTTGCTAAAAGTGGCGGAGTTGGTCTGGTTGCTTGTGCTGGAATCGGACTGAACAGCCCCCATTACAATGGTCGCAATTATTTTACTGCGGATCCGTTGGCTTTGAAAGATGAGTTGAAAAAAGCCCGTGAGATTGCACCCGATGGTATCATCGGTATCAACTGTATGGTCGCCACCACCGATTACGACGACATGGTCAAGGCGGCTTGCGAGGGTGGCGCTCAGGTGGTTGTCTGCGGTGCCGGTATGCCGATGAATCTTCCCGGGCTGACTGTCGATTGGCCGGATGTTGCACTGATACCGATTGTTTCATCGCTCAAGGCGGCACAACTGATCGCCCGCAAATGGTCGAGAAGTTATAATCGTCTGCCCGATGCGGTGGTTGTGGAAGATCCCGATACAGCCGGGGGACACCTGGGTGAAAAGATCGAAAAGATCGGCAGTGGTGATTACGATCAGTATGAAACGGTTCGCCAGGTAAAAAAACTTTTTCGCGACGAATTAAACCACGATATTCCTATTATTGCCGCCGGTGGTATCTGGGATCGCAATGATCTCGAATATGCGTTGGCGCAAGGCGCCGATGCAGTACAGATGGCGAGCCGGTTTGTCTGTACAGAAGAGTGCGACGCTGATGACGCTTTTAAACAGTATTATCTCGATTGCCGCAAAGAAGATATCGGCTTGATCATGAGCCCGGCCGGTCTTCCGGGCCGCGCAATTGTGAAAAACATGGATGCAGTCTCCTCGCGTGATCGTGATCTCGACATCACTTGTCCGTCCAACTGTCTGAAAAAATGTACCTACAAGGAATCGCGAGACCGCTTCTGTATTGTCCATGCTCTGGATCGGGCACAACGGGGCGACACTGAAACCGGCATCGTTTTTTGTGGCACCAACGCCTGGAAGGCAGATAAAATCGAGAGGGTGCAGGATGTCTTTGATGAGCTGTTTGCGGTTGAGGAAAAAGTAAATATAGCGAGCTGATTAACAGAAAGCGCTAAAGTTGAATTTTAAGGGGGATTAGCCGTGGGCTTTTCCCCTTTTATTAATTGGGGAAAACGCAAAAAGCTGAGCAGGCAGGTCTTGTTTTAATGCGCTAAGCTGTTGTACACTGCATAAGTTGTCCAATTATCGATTTCAAGGAGTATCTGTATGTCTAATCCTTCCCCGGAATTTATTCCAAAATGGATCGCCTGGGAGAGCACCCAACGCTGCAATCTCAACTGTGTCCACTGCCGTTGTTCATCCGATCTCGATGCGGCGGTAGGTGACTTCAATACTGAAGAAGCATTCAAACTGATCGATGACATCTGTGAAGTCAGTCAGCCGGTCATGGTTCTTTCCGGTGGCGAGCCGCTGATGCGTCCCGATATCTTTGAAATCGCCGAGTATGGTACCAGCAAAGGTCTGCGCATGTGCATGGCGACCAACGGTACGCTGATCACCGATGAAGTCTGTCAGAAAATGATCAAGGCCGATATCAAGATGGTCTCCCTCTCTCTCGACGGTTCCACCGCCGCGATTCATGATGATTTTCGTTCCTCCCCCGGTGCGTTTGCAGGGGTGATGCGTGGGGCTGAGACGCTGAAGCGCAACGGCATCAAGTTCTTGATCAACTCCTCCTTCACTAAACGTAACCAGCAGGACATTGGCGCCACTTTCAAGGTCGCCAAGGCGATGGGTGCGACCGCCTGGTACATGTTTATGATCGTGCCTACCGGTCGTGGCGAAGACATCATGAGCGAGTTGATTAGTGCCGAAGATTACGAAGAGATTCTGGCCTGGCACTATGAGCAGGAGAAGGGTGAGGATGAGATCCTTATGCGCCCGACCTGTGCTCCACATTACTACCGGGTCGTGCCGCAGATGGCCAAGGCCGAAGGCGTTGATTTTAAGCGGCGCTCCCTGACCTTTTCCACTGGCGGTGGCAAAGGATGTATCGCTGCCCAGACCATTTGTTTGATCGACTGTTTCGGCAATCTCAAGCCGTGCTCTTATTTCCACTCGTCGGTCGGCAACGTCAAGCAGATTCCGTTCAAGGAACTCTGGTTCAACTCCAAGGTCTTTAACGACCTGCGCAATTTCAAGGCTTACGGCGGCCGGTGTGGTGAGTGCGAATTCGTCAATGTCTGCGGCGGTTGCCGCGCCCGGGCCGATGCGGTCTATGGTGACTATATGGCCGAGGAACCATTCTGTAATTACGTTCCGCTCAAGACGCGTAAGCGGATGGAAAAAGAAGCGGCGGAGATGGCGCCGAAGAAACCGGTGTAACCAGAATTGTTACGCAAATTAAATTATCGCTATTCAGCCTGTGTATCTGGTCTACAGCCATTGCCTGCGTTCAATGTTGTCACCTAACTTCCCGCAAGCAACTGGTGTAGCCCACATGTTGTGTGGCTAGTAAGTCAGCTGAATTATTAATTAACCAAAATTTCAATATCAGGAGAAATCTAAATATCATGAGCACTGAATACAATTTCATCAAGGCCTGTTGGGGCCAGCCCGTTGACCGCGTACCTGTATGGCTGATGCGCCAGGCTGGCCGTTACCTCCAGTGCTATAAGGATGTCCGGGCCAAGGGCGGCGGCACCTTTCTCGACCTCTGTAAAGATCCGGCGCGCGCAGCTGAAGTCACCATCCAGCCGATTGACATTCTCGATGCCGATGCGGCGATTCTTTTTTCCGACATCCTGACGCCGATCGAGCCGATGGGGATGGCACTTGATTTCGTTCCCGGTCCGGTGTTCGAAAAGCCGATCCGTACCGCTGCTGATGTTGATGCGCTGGTTGTGCCGGAAAACATGGCCGAAGCGGTCCCTTATGTTCCGGCGATTATCAAGCGCTTGCGTACCGCCTTTGAGGGGCGTGTGCCGTTGATTGGCTTTGGTGGTGCACCGTTTACCCTCGCCTGCTACATGGTCGAAGGGAAGGGGAGCAAGGATTTCGCCACCCTCAAGCAGATGATGTATTCCGACTTTCCGCTCTACGATGCGTTGATGCAGAAAATCACCGAGATGGATCTGCGTTATCTCAATATGCAGATCGAGGCCGGTGCGCAGACCATTCAGATTTTTGATACCTGGGGTGGTCTGCTCGCTCCGCACGATTTTGAGCGTTACATCTTGCCGTACGTGCAGAAACTGATCAACGGCCTTAATCGTAAAGGTGTTCCGGTAATTTATTTTGTGAAAAATGGCGGCACCATGCTCGAGCTGGTTAAAGAAGCGGGCGCCGACGTGCTCGGTCTCGACTGGCATGTCAATCTCGGCAAAGCACGTGATATCCTCGGTGATGATGTCGCAGTTCAGGGGAACCTCGATCCGACTGTCCTCTATGCACCGAAGCCGTATATTGAGAAGGAAGTACAACGGATCCTCGACGAGAACGCCGGTCGTCCCGGTTTTATCTTCAACCTCGGGCATGGCATTCTGCCGACGGTACCGCCGGAGAATGCGATTCATATGGTAGAGTGCGTACACCGCCTCAGCCAGAAGTAACGGGCTGCGCCTAAAGCCCTGTGGCGGCGTTATGCTTAGTCTTTGGCGCTCGACGTAGCTGCCGCTACGCCTTACTTCAAAGCCTGCGCAAGCCTTGCCACAGAACTTTTTGCTGTGCCCTGATACATTGTTGAAAAGTCCAGGGGGCAGAATTTATATTCTGTCCCCTTTTTTAATTAAACACTGCTCCTTAGGACTGATCCATGTCTAACCTCAAACCGACCGCACTGATCCTGCTCAATATGGGCGGCCCTGACTCCCTCGAGGCGATTGAGCCGTTTCTCTATAATCTGTTCTCTGATCGGGAATTGATTCAGTTGCCGGCTGGTG
>CBDUUF010000024.1:0-11795 GCA_965370375.1 uncultured Desulfuromonadaceae bacterium | reverse complement strand
AGATGAAGCCAAAGCCCATGATTATCTGCTACAGGCAGCGCAGTTCAGGAATCCCTTGATGCTGCTACGGCCCTGGAGGATGACGGTCTTGATGTTGCAGTCATTGATGCCCGTTTCATCAAGCCGCTTGATGAAAAATTAATTCTTGAATACGCTGAGAAAACTGGCCGTATCATCACTGTCGAAGAGAATGTTGAGCAAGGTGGTTTTGGCACAGCGGTTCTGGAGTTGCTTAACGAAAAAGGTCTCCAGGCACAAACAGAGCAGATCGGTTTGCCGGATGGTTTTGTTGAACAGGGGACTCAGACTGAGTTACGCCAACGCTACGGGATTGATGCAGCTGGAATCAGGGCGAGGTTGCAGAGTCTCTACCTGGAGAAAAAAACGGCTTAGCTATTGCCGGCAATCAGGCCTGATAAAGCGCGTCCATAGCTCCGGGCGCGTTTTTTTTAATCGATTGGCCAATCGATCCTTTCTTGGAAATTTACCATCCTAACACCGGCGATTCATGAGCATATGGACTATAAGATGGTGACTTTTTCCGGTATAAGAGCAGTATCTGTCTTGTTTATATCCAGTCTACTTTTATTTCTGTTGTATGGCTGCAATACAATATCTCCTGCCACATCACGACAATATCAAACACCCTTACTTACTCAAGATTTAACTTCGCTTACAAACTCAAATGGCACAATAATCGAATCACGGATCGTTGATATCCAATCAAAATGGTCCGGTAAAACCGAATCTTATAAAATTAAATATTCAAGTGATAATTTAGAGGTCGTCGGTTTTATCGTAAAACCGAAAACGGATAATGTTAAATTTCCGGCAATAATTTTCAACCGGGGCGGTAGTCGTGAGTACGGGAAGGTAACAGCAGGGATGTTGAAACATCTTTCCTACCTGTCCGCAAAAGGTTACGTGGTTTTGGCATCTCAATACAGGGGGAATGACGGTGGGCAGGGAGCAGAGGAGTTTGGGGGTAAAGATGTTGATGATGTTGTCAATATTATAGCATTGGCAAAGAGTCTCCCGTTCGTTGACCCAGCAAAGGTTGTAATGCTCGGATATTCAAGAGGCGGCATGATGACCTACCTGGCGATAAAGCATGATGCAGATATTCGTGCTGCTGTAGTCATCGGCGGGATTACCGACTTGAGCCAATTGTATAATGATAGAGACGCAGTGTTGAAAAATGTCGTCAGGGAATTAGTCGGCCTGGACAAGGCAGAATGGCATAAGCGGTCAGCTTATTTGTGGCCTGAGAGAATCGATGTTCCCGTTCTTATCCTGCATGGTGAAGATGATTGGCGGGTAAGAGTAAACCAGGCGACGAAATTGGCTGAAAAACTCAAACAGGCTGGAAAGGTGCATCAACTTGTTGTCTTTCCAGGTGGCGATCACGGCTTGAAGACGCATCGTTTAGAAAGAAATCAGAAGATTTTTGATTGGTTCGACAAATACTTAGAATGATTGATTTTATAGATTGAACCGGACTGGAATAAAAAAATGAATCTGACAAAGATCAAATATGAATTAGCATTAGATGATTTTTTTGTTTTTAGTAACTATCTGCTGAAATCATCACCTTTGCTGCTTAAAAAGATCCGTAAAGGTCAAATGTGGTGGGCGAGTGGGCCATTAGTTGCCGGGCTTATTTTGTCGATATTAAATGGCTACTCACCCGAAAAATCCCTGATCACCATGGCTATTTTGAGTGTTGCGATTTCGTTGCCGATGTTTTTTATGTATAAGCACTACTACAGGCACTGTAATACAAAACAAATAAACAACTTGTACAAAAACGGTAATTATAAAGAAGTTCTCGGCACTCATGAGATGACAATCAGCCACGAATATCTGACTGAAAAAACTGAATATCACAAGACTGAAATTAAATGGGGTTTAATAAGTAAAATCGACACAACACCCAGTCATACCTTTATCTTCACCGATGAAGTTACGGCATATATCATTCCACATAATAAAATCATAGACGGTAACGCCGCTCAATTTATTGATATGTTGAATAATTTTTTCAAAAATCGGAACCTTGATCTGGAATAGAGAGAATGAAATCAAACATTACACTCATCGGTATGCCTGGTGCAGGCAAGAGTACCATCGGAATTATCCTGGCAAAAACCCTGGGGTTGGGTTTCATTGATACCGATGTGCTTATTCAAACCAATCAACAAAAGACTCTGCAATTAATTATAAACGAAACTGATCATCTTAATTTGAGAGCACTTGAGGAAGAGACAATCCTGAAAATCGGGATTGAGAAGCACGTAATCGCAACCGGCGGGAGTGTTGTTTACAGCGAGCGAGCAATGGCTCATTTGCAGAGTATTTCGAAAATAGTTTTCCTTAAAGTTTGTTTTGAGGAATTAATAAGAAGAATAAACAACTTTGATACCAGGGGGATTGCCAAAGCAAACAATCAAACCTTTGCCGACCTCTACGAAGAACGCCAACTTCTCTATAAAAAATATACCGATGTCATTATTGATTGTAATGTGTTGGATCAAGATGAGTTGGCGGATAAAATTGCAAATTTGATCGTATGAAGAGTTATGTTTCCAGGCTCCTCAAATAAAGTAGCAACTAATTGAGTTCAGTCGAGTCAGCATCCAGCATGTCACCCTGCAGCGCGTCACGGATACAGAAGTTAATCATTTCTTTTAGCATGCCATCATCGTACGCCTTGCTCTCTGCCAACTTTTTGCCGTCAGGATGGCAAGTTGCGCAACTGTTACCGGTGGTGCTGAGAGTGCTGTCGTTAAATAGACTTGCTCCCTGTTTGATTGATGGTGCTGCACTGGCAATAACAGAGGTTGCGCAGCTAATCACAAGCAGTGCCAAGAGCAGAATTCTCATAATTGATCCCTGTTTTTAATTTGCCGGGGTCGAACGTTTCTTTATCTTTTTCTTCAAGATGTAGATTTCCCCGGTTTTTTCCAAGACCAGACATGCGTGGTGCGCGAGTTGAATCAAAAAGTGCAGCATGTGTTCATTGAATACGGTCTCTTTATGGCCACTCAGAATAACAATCCCGACTTCACGGTTGAGAAATTTCAACGGTGCTGCCATCAGGCTGGGGGAGGCGAGCAGGTCGCTCAACTCTGTGTTGCGGGCCAGGTCGAAGTAGTGCGGTGGTAATTCTCCAGAGACCAGTACTGATTCACCTTTTTCAAACAGATCTGTTATCAGCCCCGGTGGGATACCCTCTGAATACTTTTTGCAAAGCTGGGCCGAAATTCCGGCACCTGCTTTCAGGGTAAGTCTGCCGGTTTTGTGGTCAAGAAGAGCTATAAGGCCACGGCGCCCTTTGATCGTCTTCAATGCCGAGATCAGCAGAGATTTAAATAGTTCAGAGACGTTGCCAGCAGCAGCGACCTGCTCGAATGAATCGTTCAATGCTTTCAACAGCGTCAACGAGTGCTGTAGATTATTGTTCTGGGTTTCGAGCTCCTGCAGCAGGAGCGCATTCTGTTTACGCAGAGCCAAATGGGTAAATACCCGCTCGAGAGCTTTGTCGAGAATTTCACCGGTATCGATTGGCCGGACAATAAAATCGTAGGCGCCAAGACGTAGTGCCTGCAACAGGTTGAAGGATGAGGCGTTATTTGTCAGGAGGATAATTTCAATGTCGGTGTGGGATTGTTTTACTTTTTGCAGGAGAAACAAGCCGCTCATGGTCGGCAACTCGGTTTCGGTCAGAATCAGGTGAATATCAAGCTCATCAAGGAGTTCAAGGGCATCTTCGCAGTTTGATGCTTCAACTACTGTGCAGTTGCGTGCTTCAATCAGCTTGCGTAACTGTTGGCGTCTATCATCCTGATTGTCAACCACAAGAATACGTTGTTCGGCCAGCATATCGCCCCCCTGATATAATGCAAAATGGGATATGTCAATAATATACCATATTTACAGGATTGTGCAGTTGGGTAACACTAGATGATATCGGGGCGGTCGCCACGACGACGTTTGTAATAAAATGAAAATAAGGCAAAGATGACGCCGATCGTCATGCTGATTGAGCCGATCAGGGCGATTGTCAGGCCCGGATCTGAATTAATTGTCAGCACCGAATAGGGCTTAGTAATCGGTTCACGAACGACAAATGCAAAGCCGGCTTCGCGCAAGGCTTCCGGTAGCGGCTGGCGTAGAAAATACCAACCGTTCCATATTGTTTGTTCGCCCTTGGTCAACCGGGCCTGAATCGCCGGGTTTATTGCCTGCTGACTGCGCTGTATGACCCGACCGCCGGCTTGCAGCGCATCGCTGTAGAAAGTGAAAATATCCAGTTTGGTTTCATTAAGCAGGTCGATGCTGTACCCGGCCCGTATCGATACAACAGCGCGAAATGCCGTCAATATTACATTGTAGCCAATCGTCTCCTGGCCGAATGATGCCGGAATAATGGTCAGGCCGTTATGGATCAATGGGGTGTTGGTATGTACTACTTCTGAGCGCAAAACCTGATCACCCTTTAACAGTGAGACACGGTTCTTCATGTCGACCGGTCGTCCCTGGGCATTGAACACCGGTTCGAAGGCGTCGAGACGCAGGTAATGGCCCTTTAACGCCGCAATCGGTTTGGTCTGGCCAATCTGAAAGATGTTCCCTTCACTACGTGATCCGGCGAAGCTTCCCCAGAAATAGGCGATAATAATAAGGACGAAGCCGAGATGAATCAGGTACTCACCGGTTTTGCGCCAACGTTTTTTAAAGCGAAACAACCAGTCAATAAAACAGCAGACAGTGTTTATGGCTAATATGGCAAGTAGTGCGCCGGTTAGATAAAACCATGCGCTCAGCGCTGGTCTGGAACTGCCATAAGCGCTGTGCCATTCTTGCAAGGTCATAGCATCGAGGTTGCCGAAAACAGCTGGGTTGAAATGTATGAGCAGAGAGCCGGAAATGGCGACTAGCGTAGTTATTGAGGTGATGATTATGGCGAGTTTTAGTGAGCAACAGATGCCCCAGATGCGTTGCAGCATAAACTACTCCAGAGGATGATTGCTCTGCATCAACAGGCCGATGCCGAGATAAGTGAACAACACTACTCCAAATCCGGCGATTGTGAGCCAGGCGTAACCGGTCCCTTGCCAACGGCGAACAAATTTAGCGTGACACATTCCACCATAGAACAGCCAGACAATTGATGACCAGACGCTCTTGATATTCCAGGAAAAATAATAACCCCAGGCTACCTGGGCCCAGATGCTTCCCATGATCATACAGAGTGTAAACAGGCAGAAGCCGAGAAAAATTGCTTCTTCATTCAGTTTGCGTAGCAGGCTTAGTTCGGGTAGCCGGGTGGAGTTTAGCTGCTTCTGAATCAGATACAAAACACCGAGTGAAAATGCCATGGCAAATAGTGCATAGCCGGTAAATGAGAAAATTATGTGAAAAGTAAACAGTGGTGTATCCAGAGCCGGAATCAATGGTGGTATCGTCGGATCGCGTGGCAAGGCACTGCCGAGAAGTAACAGGGTCAGTAAGACGACAAACAGCCCGGCGGCATGAATACGGTAACGTAGTTCGAAGTAGAGATAAGTTAATGCCAGTGCCCAACTGAAAAAGAATTGCGTTGAGAACAGGTTGGTGACCGGCAGGTATCCGGCAGCGTTCCAGCGTAAAATAAGACAGACAGTCTGCATACAAAAAGCGGCAAGAAACAGGATGAAAGCGACTTGCCTGAAACGCACTTTTGACCATCGGGCATGCAACAGGTAGACAATGGTGGATCCGAGGTACGAAAAGAAAGCGGCGTTTAGTAGTAGTGCTTGCACAAATACTCCCGATAATCATATTAATGACAGCCATATTAGCACAAAAACTCAATAAAATGGAAGCAGTAGCATTGTTAACTGACAGTCGGCGACAGGTTGACAATGCCGGTTCAGCATGCTAATTTTCGCCACCATGAGTACCCCCTATTTCAGTATCAGAATGCACGCCAGTCGGGCATCCAAGCACCTGTCAGGAGCTGAAAGACTGGTGCTGGCTGATCAGGTAGAAGCCGTGTCGATCGAACTGCTTGCCCGGGCAATGTGCTGCTCTCCGGGAGCAGTTAATCTGAAGGTTGAAGAGGCCGCGTACGAACAGATTGTTTTTGGGGAAATACCGGATATTACACTGATGCCACAAGTAGACTATAAGCAAGGCAGATTGCAAGCCGTTGCGGCACTGGTCGAAGCCGGGGTGACTGAAGAAAGCGCATCGACTGCAGTTGAGAACATTGCTGGCGGCGCTGCATCGAACGACTGTGCTATGCGCGGTGCGATGCTGGTTGACGCCCGGACCGGTGAGCGACTTGAGCCGGATCGGGATCGTGGTGTACGCGCAACTCATCTTGATCTGACTCAAGCTGCGTCTGACTCTCTTACGTCACTGTTACAGGAACACGGTTTACACCACCTGCGCACCCGTGAAGCGTTGGTTCTGGCTGCTAAAGTTCTTGCTGCCCCAGGAGTGATAGCCGAGCTGTGTTGGTCTGATGCCTCTGATTACACGGCCGGGTATGTTGCCTCAGCACAGACTGGCTATCGACGTTTCCCTGCGTTGAAAGCGGCTGGCGATCAGCGTGGCGGACGAGCTTTTTTTGTATCGGCAGGTGTTGACCTGGCCACTACCAGGGAATTTCTAGAACAGACCCCGTTTCTGGTAAATCAACACGGCACTATAAAATATATGGATGATCTGACATGAAACAGTGGCAGCAACAATTACAACAGTTGCAGGATGCTGACATGTTGCGTCGTCTCCGGGTAATTGATGGCGCACAGGGCGCCCATGTACAATTAGCCGGGCAGGATGTCCTGATGCTCTGCTCAAATAATTACCTTGGTCTCGCCAATCATCCGGCGATGATTGAGGCGGCGGTTAAAGCGACTCGTGATTATGGTGTCGGCAGTACCGGCAGTCGTTTGATCTCGGGGTCCATGCGATTGCATACACAGTTTGAAGAACGGATGGCAGAGTTCAAACAGACCGAAGCGGCTTTACTATTTAACAGTGGCTATGCCGCTAATACCGGCATCCTCGCCAGCTTGATGGGCGCTGATGATCTGATCTTCTCTGATGCCTTGAACCATGCCTCAATTGTCGATGGTTGCAGACTGTCTGCGGCCCGGACAGTTGTCTACCCGCACGCTGACTTGTTGGCGCTGGAGGCGTTGCTTAAACAGGAACTTACGGACAGAAAAGGCCGTTGGCTGATCGTAACCGATGGCGTCTTCAGTATGGACGGGAACTGCGCACCTCTGGCCGGGTTGAGTCAGCTGAAACAGAAATATGATGCCCTGCTTATGGTTGATGATGCGCACGGTACTGGCGTTCTCGGAGCACAAGGCCGTGGTAGTGGAGAGTTAAGTGGTTGCCTGCTAGAGATCGACCTGCATATGGGAACTCTCGGTAAGGGCCTCGGTGGCTCTGGTGCATATCTCGCAGCGCCGCGCTTGGTTGTAGAGACGCTGATTAATCGTTGTCGACCTTTTGTTTTTTCGACCAGTGTGCCACCGGCAATCCCGGCGGCGGCGATCGCAGCACTGGATATTGTCGACAGTCCGGAAGGGGCAGCCTTGCGTAAGTCGTTGGATGATAACTGTCGTTTGTTTACCAGTCTGCTGCTTGAGGGTGGCTGTGATATCGGGGCAACGACCACTCAAATTGTTCCGATTATGACCGGAACTCCGGCCGCCACAATGCTCGCAGCAAATCGATTGCTGGAGAGCGGTCTGTTTGTTCAGGGAATACGGCCACCGACGATTCCTGATGGTTTATGCCGTTTGCGGGCAACTCTGATGGCGACCCATGATCAGCATGAACTGACTGCGGCTGCCGCGACGATATCTCGAATAGTTAACGAGGTGTTGACGTGACACCGCTACAGATGCCGGATGGCCGGCAGCTCCACTATCTTGATGTCGGCACCGGCCCGACAGTTTTTCTCCTGCACGGCTGGGCAATGTCGTCTGGAATTTTTAGTGGAATAATCGATGACCTGGCTAAAGATTTTCGATTGTTGATTCCCGATTTGCGCGGTCATGGAAATTCTGCTGTAGGCACTACATATGCGTTGAACGATTTTGCCGCAGATATTATTGCCTTGTGCAAATACTTTGAGTTGGACAGCTGTCACTTGCTTGGTTGGTCATTAGGCGGCCAGATTGCCATGCAACTGGTCGCAGATAAAATTTTGCCGGTTGAGCGGTTGATTGTTGTCTCGTCGACGCCTAAATTCTGCCAGGCTACAGATTGGCTACACGGCCTGCCTGAAGCTCAAGTCAGGGCGCTGCAGAGGCAGCTCCGGCGTAATTCGATTTCGACCATAGCGGAGTTTATGCAAATGATGTTTTCTGGTGAACAGGACGCTTCGGTGCATATTGTGGCAGCCAGTAAACAAAGAATATTGCCCGACAACGAAGCCGGTATGCAGTCACTAGAAACGCTAAAAACCACAGACATCCGGAGTCGACTGTCGCCGATCAAAACTCCGACTATGGTTCAGCACGGGAAGTCAGATATTATTATCCCAGCCGCAGCTGGAGAATATATTGCTAATAATATTCATGCAGCGGAGCTTGTTATATGGGATGACGTCGGTCATGCGCCATTTATCTCTCGCCCGAAAGAGAGTGTGTCAGTTTGGAAAGAATTTCTGCAATGAGTGCATCAGGTCTTGATCGTTTGCAAATAAGACAGCATTTTTCATCGCATGCAGATGATTATGACCGTTACGCAATCGTCCAGAAAAAAGTTGCCTCTGAACTGGTCGAGATGGCTGTTGCTGCGCCAGTCTCCGGCTCAGCTCTCGATATCGGCACCGGCACCGGGGCGGTGGGGGCCAGTTTGCAGGCGTGTTGCCCTGAAATAAGTCTCACTGTTAGTGATCTTGCTCACGGTATGACTTCGGCCGCCAGAAGTAATCTGCCTGGCGTCTTTGCTATCGACGCTGATGCGCGTTGTCTCCCGTTTAAGAGTGAGGCCTTTGATCTGGTGCTTTCTGCGTCAGTCTACCAATGGGTTGAGGATTTAAAGTCTGCATTCCAGGATTGTTACCGGATATTGAAGCCTGGTGGCAGTTTTGCCTTTGCTTTGTTTTCTGACGGAACATTGTGTGAACTTGAGGCTGTTTTTCGGCAGGCTTTACAACAGAGTGGTTCGGAGCGCTCTTCTCAATATTTTCAAACTTTTCCCACTGAGTCTGTTGTGCGGGAGGCGCTGGGTGCTGCCGGGTTCTGCCAGATTGAATCTGTGGTCAGATCTGAGGCCGAATACCACGATAGTTTTCGAGATTTGCTGGTCGGTCTAAAGAAGATCGGCGCGCAAAATGCCACGACCAACCGGCCGACCGGACTGTTTCCGCGACGGGTTATGCTGCAGATGGAACGACTGTATCGACACCACTACCAGTCAAGAAAAGGGCTATGCGCAACCTATAATGTCTTGTATGGTATTGGCCAGAAGCTTTAATTATGGTGTAGAATAGTTCAGAGTGCGCTGGAACGAGGGGTTTGAACATCGCAGGATGGCGAGCCAAAAATCGCTTCAACAATCACCTTGGTTTCTGGATTGACAACGCGATAAAATACTTCTACCCCGTTACGTGTTCCATCGATGATACCTTTGTTTTTCAATAGGGCTAGATGCTGGGAAACGGTCGCTTGTGGCAAGCCAAGGCATTCCCAGATCTTTTTTACGTTGCAGCTTTCCGAGATCAACCCGGCAACGATCTTGAGCCGAACCGGATGCCCAAGAACTTTCAGAATCTCAGCTTCACGGTCATAGTTGTCATTTTTATTGAATTCCACCTGTGACATAACATAACACCCCTTCATTTTTTACAGATTTAGATATATGGATTTTAATAGTGGCAGGAATGGTTTGTCAAGGTTGAATAATGATAATTATAAGCTTTGCTAACTTATGTGCCATTTATATGACAGGATAGCTGCATGACCCTCGATGTAATCATGTTTTTTGCCGGTTTGCTGTTACTCTATTATGGTGCGGATTATCTGGTGACCGGTAGCTCCCGTTTGGCGCTCTCGTTCGGCATTCGTCCATTGATCATCGGCATGACTATTATTGCCTTCGCGACCAGCATGCCGGAAATGACAGTCTCATTGATGGCGAGCTTAAAGGGGTCGTCTGATATTGCGGCTGGCAATGTCGTTGGTTCAAATATTGCCAATATCGGTTTGATCCTGGGGGTTACTGCGGTGTTGGTACCGATGGCGGTAGCCAAAAGTGTGTTACGCAGAGAATTGCCATTTATGTTGGCTGTTTCATTTCTCGTCTACTTACTGGCCGCTGATGGTCAGCTATCCTTTCTGGATGGGATGATCCTGTTTATCCTGCTTTTGAGTTTCCTCGCTTACTGCCTTAAACTTGCCCGTACCAGTTTTATTAATAGTCGTCCGGATGACGATGATGTCTCCCATGAAAAAAAGCGCCGTAATTCCGATTGGTTGCTGATTATTGTAGGCATTGTCGGTTTGTGTATTGGTGCTGAGTTAATGGTTCGCTCAGCCGTCTCGATAGCGCTATCGATCGGGGTATCTGAACTGGTTATTGCCATGTCGGTAGTTGCGCTCGGCACCAGCCTCCCTGAACTTGCTGCGTCTACAGTCAGCGCCTTGAGGGGAGAGCTTGAATTGAGTGTCGGCAATATAATAGGCAGTAATATCTTTAATCTTTTGTTTGTCCTTGGTGTCTGTCCGATGATTCGACCGATCAGTATCGACTCTAGCCTGTTAACTACCCAGATACCTGTTATGCTCGCATTCAGTATCGCCTTGATCTTTTTTGTACGTCGACAACGTTTAAGCAGGAGAAGCGGGGCGGTGTTGCTGAGCGCCTATCTAATTTTCATTCTCTCTTTATTCCTCTGATGGAGAATCAATTTTGTTACGTCAACTTTTGCTGAGTATGGCTTTTGTCTGTCTCCTTATGTTTCCATACACTGTGTTGGCTGAGCAGTCTGAAGATATTGATTCGTTCCCGACCATAGAAGAGTTAGCCGGAACCAGTTTGAGTCATAAAATTGGTTTTCTCTGGATGAACCATATCGCAAACGGTTCTTTCCGTATGTCCAAGGGCGAGGAGCCTGATACCTTTCGCGCTTATCTGATCGGTAAAACCAGAGGCGTCGCGGCCTGGTTGACCAGTGACAGAATGCATTCATACGAAACCCTGATGAGAAAGACGGAGCAGGGGCGGCTCATTACCCTGACGCATGATTCGACGATTGAACGGGGGAAGGGTGAAAAGAAAAAAATCCGGACCAAGCACTATGTCTTCGATCCGGACAGTGAGAGTATTACTGTCTCCAAAATTGCAAATGGTGAATTGTGGTGGACAAAAGACCTGCCATTTGCCGGAGACATGCCGGTTGATATTTTGACCGCTTACTTTAATTTTGTTACTGGAATCTATGGACCGATAGAGCCTGGCGCATCTTACAGCTTCCCGGCTTTCGGTGGAAAAATTGTTGGCCAGATGACAATTCAGGTGCTAACGGATGAACAGAGACCCAACTCGAGTTTTTTTCCTGAGGGCGGGGTTCTGTGCAAGGCAATTGTCGATCCGGAGGTTTTTGATACCAGCGATGGTACTATCTTTATCTGGTATGACGGTGAAGGACGTCCGGCACGCGGGACTATTCAGGACATTATCGGTATGGGTGACATTCGCGGGGTTATGCGTGAATAGAGGTGTTAAAAGTTATGCCTGTTAAATAAAAAGATCCCGTACACGGAGGGGGGGTGTGTACGGTA
>CBDUUF010000023.1:0-11883 GCA_965370375.1 uncultured Desulfuromonadaceae bacterium | reverse complement strand
AGGAAAGGTTCAGAGATTAACCATCTGTAAACAGTTATTGAGAGGGTTGCAGAAATTTCAGAGATCAGTCATTATCGCGTTCGGGAGACGAGAGCGTGGCAATCACTGAAACAAAATTATTTCGTAAAATTAAACGTTTGACCGGTAAGGCCGTTGCCGATTTCAACCTGTTGGAAGAAGGGGATCGGATCGCTGTTGCCGTCTCCGGTGGCAAGGATTCGTATACCCTGCTCCATATCCTTGAAGCCTTGCGCCGACGGGCACCGGTCAACTATGAGTTGATCGCGGTCAACGTCGATGCCGGTTTTCCAGGTTATCAGCAGGATGTGATCGAGCAGCATGTCGAGCAGCACGGCTTTGTCAATCGGATGAAAGTGACCGATTGCTCCGGGATTATCGACCAGAAGCTGCGCCCCGGAACCTCTTATTGTGCTTTTTGCGCCCGGTTGCGAAGAGGAGTTCTCTACGACCTGGCCGATGAACTCGGTTGTAACAAGATCGCTTTGGGGCATCATCGCGATGACCTGCTGGAAACATTGCTGCTCAATCAGTTCTATTCCGGACGGCTGGCGGCAATGAGTCCAAAAATGAAGGCCGATAACGGTCGACATACAGTCATCCGTCCACTCGCCTATGTTGAAGAATCGACAATAATCGATTTTTCTACAGAACAGGGTTTTCCGATTATCTGTTGTTCTTGTCCTGTGCATGGCACCGTTGATCAGAAGCGCCAGCGCATGAAGCAGCTAATTTCACAGCTTGCCGAAGAAAACCCCGACATTCGCAACAGTATGTTGACCGCCCTCGGGAATTTACAACCCCGGCACTTGCTAGACAAAAATCTGTTAGACTTTTAACCGTGTGAGCCTTTTGCAACAATCTACAAAATCCCACTTACGTCATTCCCGCGCAGGCGGGAATCCAGAGGTTGTCAGGGATTATAAAAAACTGGATCCCCGTTTTCACGAGGATGACGACTTTTGCAAGAGCCTCGTGTAACTACTGTGTTTGAAAGATACAACAACCATGCTGCAAGAAACTGTTGACAGGAATAGCATTAAGAAGCTGGTCGTTGTCCGTACCGGATCCGCGGCGTTTGCTCAGGTTCTGGAGCGATTGTTGCTGGTCTGGGGTTTCACCATTGGTCAGCCGGATGACCGCTTGGCTCTCCTGCTGCTTGAGGCGGGGTGTGGTGAGCCGTCGGCTGGCCAGGAGACGGTTTGGTTGGGTAAGTCGGAGTCTGGTCAGCTGGTTCTGCCGCTCACGATTGAATCGTTATGGCAGGTGCTGGAACAACATTTCCACTCTCCGCCACGGATGCATATGCGTAAAGCGGTAGATTTGTCAGCCAGGGTTTCATTGCGCGGCGAATGGCATGCAACACGCCTGAGCAGTTTGTCTGATATGGGTGCGCGTTTCAGTCACGATCGGGAACTGGTCAAGCAGGAGCCGGTTATTATCGAATTGAGTCTCTGTGGAACGCTGCTGCAATACAGCGGGCAGGTTATTTTTTCGATGGCTGAGGGGCCCGCAGATGTGCCGATATTTCAGGCCGGTGTTGTTTTTAACAAACAGGACAATACATTGCGTGATGATTTGCGTTGTTATTTGATCAGGCAGTATCTGGAAACGGTTCGCGTAGGGATGGAGCCACAAGCATTTCAGGCCGGGTTGGTTTTTTTCGATCTCGCTCCCGGGGTCAGAAACGCGTTTCTGGATACCAACTGAGTATACAGCTGGCGTTATTTCTTGAATATTTTACCCAGAACTGATGGTCCTTTGTCGTTAGGCGCCCGCATATTAATCAGGCGCAGCTCACGTAGCGCTTCGGTACAGTCCGGATTACATTGAATCGCCCGTTCAAAACGTTTTGCCGCTTCAGGCAGGCGTCCTTCCGCCTTCAGCATGTAACCATGAAACAGATGTGCCTTGTCGAGGTTGGCATTAAGCCGGATAGCTTTTTGAATTAACTCCTTGGCCTGGTTGAGCGTGCCCGGTTTCCCCTTGCCGGCCTTGAATTTGGCTATAGCAAAGTAACAGAGGTATTCCGGTTCTTCCTGGCAGAGTTTGACCGCTTTTCCCAACTCTTGGTGTGCGTCTGCGAAATTGTTTTTTTTCAGATGTACCATGCCGCGTTGGAAGGCGTTTTCAGCGTCCATAATCTCTGCCGCCTTGTCACGCTTGTCTTTCTTCTTTCCTTGCAGTTGCGCCAGGTATTGGTGGCGTTTAACCGGGTTTGACAGGGTCTCGTACGCTTCGCTGATCCGCTGAAACAGAGCGTTAGCCTTCTGCAGCAGATCGGCCGAGAGCTGATCCTGTTGCAGGCGATCCGGGTGGTAGACCTTGGCCAAAACAACATAGCAGCGCCGGATATCTTCATCTGTGGCATCAGCCTTGGTGCCGAGGATTTCGAAGAAATTCTGTTTCATCATGCGCGAATAGTTTTGCATAAACTTCTTACGCTGTTTTTTCTCTTCCGGTGAATCGGAAAACAGGCTGGTTCTTTTATCCGGCGGGAGTTGCTCCTTGTGGCCGTCGAGGAGCTTGACCAGCAACATCGATGCGAGCAGGCATTTGTTCTCAAAGCGCGACAGGGGATAACGGTCGAGAACCTGCTCACAGGTGTCACAACCATTACATTCCGCCAGAACCTTGGCTTCATGCTGGTGCAGCGCTATATCCTGAAACCGGAAATGTGGATTATCGGAGAGAGCCGGGTAACAGTCCATGTAGGGTTTGAGCAGCTGGTCAACCTTGGCTTCGTTGTAATAGGTGCGTATCCCCTGCAGTATAATATTGGCCGGTGAGAGATCAATCTGGGTAATACTCTTTTTGAAATTGACGGCCGGGGTAAAGTGGTAGGTCCCTTCTCGCCAGGTAAATATTTCCAGCAGTTTTTCCGTCGCCTGTACCTCCAGAACCTCTGAAATTTGCTCTTCCTTCAGCAAACCCATCTCAATCAGTACCGCGCCCTGCATTTGCCCGGTCTCTTTGACCATGCGCAAGGAATCTTCACATTCTCGTTCGGTGATCAGGTCTTTGGCAACCAGAACATTGCCGAGACACTCGCGAACCATATTGGAACGGACAAAGATAGGGTAGCCGCCCTTGAAGTAGATCGCTTTTTTGCGATCGGCGTGATTCATGTGCAGTAGTCCGGTGAGTTGCAGGGCGTAGAGGTTGTGGATCAGTTTCGGAAAGGGTGTAGTAGACAGGTCCCCTTCGATCCGCGTCGGTTTGTTGCCGGGTTGTTTGTCGGTCTCGGCTTCTTCGTCAAGCAACTCAAGTATCTTCTGATACAGGGTGTCGAGGCTGAATGGCTTGAGCAGGTAGGTCGAAGCGCCGTAAACTTCAATTGCCTCGCGAACTTGTTCACCACTGCGGTTGATTGCCGACATCAGGATGATCGGCAGTTTGTTGGCTGGCAATTCTTTACGCAATTCAGCACAGGCTTCCAGTCCCGATATTCCGGGCAGTACGACATCGAAGACGGCCAGAGCGTAGTTGCCAGTTTTCAGCTTTGGCATTGCGTCTTCCGCCGAATTGTAACAGTCGACGGCAAAGCCCTTCAGGCTCAGGAATTCTTTAAGGAAGTGTCGAATACAATGATCATCATCGACAATTGCGATACGGTTGTCCATTAGCCCCCTAGTTGATGCACTTGCAAAAAAGAATCAGATGGCGACGCCATCATAGTTCAGCCGTTTTCAGTCGCCGTGCGGCAGGAATCGATTGAAAACAGCACGAATCCCTTCGGTATTGTGGCGGTAATTTTCCAGCAGCACCTGGTCCGGGTGGGTGCTTTCCTGGTAGCCGAGGCGGCGGGCCAACTTGTTTAGATAGACCGGGTCGTTCGGCAATTCATGAATTGACTGATCGTGGACCAGGCGCAGCATGTTTTCCATCTTGCGCAGGAATTTGTAACCATCCACCAGAGTAGCTACTTCAACATCCTTCAAAATACCTGCATGATTCAGATTCTGCAAGGCCTTTATGGTGTTCGTTTCGCGTAGTTCGGGTGTGTCAGCGCCGTGTAAAAGTTGCAGATACTGGGCGATAAACTCGACATCGACCATGCCGCCGCGGCCGGTTTTAATGTTCAGTCGATCGTTACTTTCCCGGCCGATTTCTTTCTCCATCCTGGTGCGGAGACGGGCAATCTCTACTGCCACATTGTCCGGCAGTGGCGCATCATAGGTCTGATGCTCAATAGATTTGCTCAAGGCGGCACTCAAGCGGGTATCTGTCTGCACCACTCTCGCCTTGACCAACGCTTGTCGCTCCCAGAGTTGCGCCGAAGACTCGTGATAACTGTCGAAGGCGGACAGGCTGGTGACCAATGGTCCCTGGTTCCCGGACGGGCGCAACCGGGTGTCAATCTGGTAGACGTAACCATCCTGAGTGACCAGGGTCAGAATCGAAATGATCCGTTGGGCCAGACGTGAAAAATATTGGCGGTTTGACTGGGAGTTAAATCGTTCCGGGTCGGTACCATCGACGGCCCGGGTTTCACCATCGCCCTGATAGACAAAGATGATGTCGAGGTCGGAGTGGTAATTCAACTCCATGCCGCCGAGCTTGCCCATGCCGACAATGACAAATTCAGCCGGCTTTGCTTCTTGCGCATCAGTTGTGCAGTACGGCAGGCCGTAGCGGGGGATCAGTTCATCACGGGCAATATCGATCGCGGTCAGCAGGCAACAATCAGCCAGGCAGGAGAGTTGGTAGGTTTTCTCCCCTTGTGGCGTGTTGCCGAAAATATCATTCAGGGCGATGCGCAGAAATTCCTCATTGCGGAATTTTCGCAGCACTTCCAGTTTCTGTTCGTAATCATTCGCTTCGATCAGCAGTGTGGCCAGGTCGCTTTGCATGTCGGGTAGCGTTTTGTAAGGCGTGGCGTAGGCACCGGAGACCATAGCATCGAGAATTTCCGGATGCTGGATGAAAATTCGGGTCAGAAACTGGCTGGTGCCGAACAGCGAGACCAGCAGCTTCATGGTCTTGTGGTTTTCGGCCAGCAGAGCAAAATAAGTGCCGCGGGCACGTAAGGCTGACAAGAACCGTTCGACATTCGACAGCGTCATCTCCGGTTCCGGTGAATCAATTACCTCCTGCATCAACAGGGGCGCGATCCGCTCCATATGCCGGTAGGCCTGTCGGGTCAGCTGGCGATTCGGTGTTGCGCCCTTAAGAATCTGCAGGCTGTTATAAGCGGCTTCAGGATTGCTGAAGCCCCAGCCTTCGAGCAGATCTTTGATATAGTCCGGATCTGCTTCCGGGTCAAACAGATGTGCAATCTCCGGTCGGACTTCACTTTTCAGCTCGCTGTCGCCGGTATAAAACAGCTCACGGTAAATATTTGAGACCGCTTCACGATGACGTTCAAGTTCGGCTGCAAAGGTGGCGATGTCGCTGAAACCGCTGCGCCTGGCCAGGGCCAGCAAGGCATCGGGTCTGGTCGGCAGGTTGTGGGTCTGTTGTTCCTGAAAAACCTGGATCCGATGCTCGACATTACGCAGGAAGATATAAGCATCCTTCAGGGTGGTGACTACGTTTTCTTCGACCAACCCCTCTATGGCCAACTGGTCGAGAGCAGCCAGGGAATTGCGCAGGCGTAAAGATGATTTTTTGCCAGCATGAATCAACTGTAACGCAGAGATAAAAAACTCAATTTCACGGATACCACCACGGCCGAGCTTGAGGTTGATTTCACCTTCTTGGATACGGGCCAGGCTGTTGTCGATTTTTTGCTTCATCCCCTTGATGTCTTCGAGCATGGCGTAATCGAGGTGCCGGCGGAAAATAAAAGGCTCCAATTCATTGAGCAGTGTCTGGCCGAGTTCAAGATCGCCGGCGACTGGCCTCGCCTTGAGCAAGGCTGACCTTTCCCAGCTCTGTCCCCAGCTTTCATAATAGAGAATGCCGCTGTCGACCGGTTGGGCGATCTCGCCGCTACGCCCTTCGGGGCGCAGGTCGAGATCGACCCGGAAGACGAAACCGTGTTCGGTCGCCTGGCCGATCGCTTTGCCGATCATATCCGAAAGTTTTACGAAATAGGTGTGCGCCGGAATCTTGTTGATCCGGTCGCCGCGCGGTGAGTCGATACCGGTCGTCTCGCCTTTTTCGGAGAGGTAGAAGTACATCAGGTCAATGTCTGATGAAAAATTCAGTTCCCGGCCACCGAGTTTACCCATGCCGAGAATAGTGAAGGTTGCTTCCTGCAGTTCGCCGCCATCGGGAGAAACCATCGGCATGCCGAATTCAGCCTGGAGCAGGTTGTTGCAGATTTCGTAGGCACGCTGCAGGGTCGCTCCGGCCAGTGCCGCCAATTCGTCGGTTACGCCGACTAATTCGGCCAGTCCGCAGAGATCGCGGCTGCCGATACGGAGCATTTCCTGCGCTTTGTAACCGCGCAGCTGTTCCTGGAGGTCATCAAAGGTTGCGCTGTCGGGGATAGCTGCGGCGAGATCGGTGTTCATCTCTGCTTCGCACTTGGCTCGATCTATCGCCGCGTTGCCGAACAGTTCTTGCAGGTAGTCCGGTTTGCGACAGAGAATACCGGTCAAAAACTGCGAGGCGCCGAGGATGGTCAACAGTTGCTGGCATCGCTTCGGGCGGGCAAGAATATCGCTGTAAAGCGCGGCATCCAGAGTGTCGATCAGACGTTCAAGGTTGTTCAGGGCGAGCGCCGGGTCGGCGCAATTCAGTGCCTGAATCGATAAACGCGCCATAAGGGCGCAATCATCGGTCGACTCAAAAATCAGGCGCAGGTTGGTCGCGGTTCTGGCCGGCTCATTGAACTTGAGTTCCTCGACCAGCTGCTGTAGCTCATCCTGTTCCTGTTCCGAACATGCGGCAATAAGGCGTTCAGTCAGCCGGGCTGTCTCCATCAGACCCCCTTGACCCGGGCGGCCAGCTGCGTTTTGTAGTCGCCGCGAGCGAGGCCGTTTTCGGTAATAATCGCGGCGATGTACCGAGCTGGTGTGACGTCAAAGGCCGGATTACGCACAGCGACCCCTTCCGGGGCAATGCGGTGTCCGCCGCAGTGGGTCACTTCACTCTGGTCGCGTTCTTCGATCGGAATCTCGCTACCATCGGTCATGTCAAGATCGATGGTCGAGGTCGGCGCGGCAACATAGAAGGGGATATTGTGCTCACGGGCGAGGATGGCGACGGTATAGGTGCCGATCTTGTTCGCGGTATCGCCGTTGGCGGCAATCCGGTCAGCACCGACAATGACGCAGTCGATTTCACCCCGGCTCATCAAGTGTCCGGCCATGTTGTCACTGATCAGGGTGACCGGGATGTCATCCTGCATCAGTTCCCAGGTGGTCAAGCGTGCGCCCTGTAGCCAAGGTCGGGTTTCATCAGCGATGACCGAGACCGTTTTGCCGGCTTCGACCGCCGCGCGGATCACCCCGAGAGCGGTGCCGTAGCCAGCGGTCGCCAGCGCGCCGGCGTTGCAATGGGTCAGGACACGAGCACCGTCGGGGATCAACTCAGCGCCATGCCGGCCCATGCGGCGGTTAATCGCGACATCTTCATCGGCGATGCGGCAGGCTTCTTTGAGCAGAGTGCCTTTCAGTTTATTCATATCTTCTGCGCTATTATCGTTAGCGACACGCTGCATTCGGTCGAGGGCCCAAAACAGATTGACCGCAGTCGGGCGGGTCGCTGCCAGCAGAGCGCAGACCTGTGCAAACTCGGTCGAAAACGTTGCAAAATCGTCAGCTTCGATGTCACGGGCACCGAAGGCGGCGCCAAAGGCAGCGGCAACACCGATAGCCGGCGCACCACGCACCACCATGCTGCGAATCGCCTCGGCAACCTCGCGGTAATCGGTATAGTCGATCCAGACCTCTTCGGTCGGCAGCAGGCGCTGATCAAGCATACGGCAGACGCCGTCGATAAACAGGATCGGTTTGACAGACATTGTTGGCTCCAGAAAGGTATTAGTACCATGTAAACCGTAAACTAACGCATCTTGCTGGTTATTTGCCGCGCCAGCTGCGTTGCGTCATCAGCTGTATAGCTACGGCTATGCAACTGATGTCACGCCTTGCAGGCACACCAAATTCCGGCGCAATTTTGCGCTATTTTACGATGTACAAGGTATTAGCCTTTTAGTTTGGTTTTTAACAGTTCGTTGACCATGCCGGGATTAGCTTTTCCCTTGCTTCTTTGCATAACCTGGCCGACAAAAAAGCCGATCAGTTTGTCCTTGCCGCCACGATATTCTTCGGCCTGGCCAGGGTTGGCGGCAATTACCTCGTCAACGATTTTTTCGATCGCACCGCTGTCGGTCACCTGTTTCAACCCTTGTTCCTCGATGATGCTGTCGGCAGTATGGCCGCTCTGCCACATCGCCTCGAATACTTTTTTAGCAATGTTGCCGGAAATGGTCTTGTCGGCGACGCGTTTAAGCATGCCGACCAGCATCGCCGGGGAGACCGGGGAGTCGGCAATCGACAGGTTGTTGTCATTAATGTGGCGGGCGAGTTCACCCATAATCCAGTTGGCGCAGGTTTTGGCGTCGTCGAACAGGGCGACGCAGGCTTCAAAATATTCGGCGACAGCTTTGTCGGCGATCAGCACCCCGGTATCATATTCAGGCAGTCCGTATTGCTCGGTGTAGCGTTTGAATTTGGCCTCGGGCAGTTCCGGCAAACTCTTCCGGGTTGTTTCGATCCACGCTGCGTCAATAACCAGCGGCACCAGATCCGGATCGGGGAAGTAGCGGTAGTCGTGCGCTTCTTCCTTGCTGCGCATCGACCTGGAGACGCCGGTATTGCTGTCAAACAGTCGGGTCTCCTGTACGACCTTGCCACCGTCCTCGATCAGTTCGATCTGCCGGTCGATCTCGTATTCGATCGCCTGTTTGATAAAGCGAAAGGAGTTGATGTTTTTCAGTTCAGCCCGGGTGCCGAGCTCCTTCTGGCCCCAGGGTCGGATCGAGACGTTGGCGTCACAGCGAAATGAGCCCTCTTCGAGGTTGCCATCGCAGGCACCGAGATAGATAACGATCTGGTGCAGTTTTTTCAGGTAGGCGATCGCCTCGTCGCTTGATCGCATATCCGGCTCGGAGACCACTTCCAGCAGCGGTGTGCAGGCGCGGTTCAGGTCGACGAATGAGCTGCCGGAGGTTTCGGGTGTGTCGCCGTGCAACAGCTTGCCAGCGTCCTCTTCCATGTGAATCCGGGTGATGCCGATCCGTTTTTCATCTTTGCCTTCAACCTGGATATCGAGCCAGCCATGTTCACAGATCGGCAGCTCAAACTGGGAGATCTGGTAACCTTTCGGCAGGTCCGGATAAAAATAATTTTTCCGGGCGAATATCGAGCGCGGCGCAATCTCGCAATTGGTGGCGAGTCCGGCCATGATCGCATAGTCGACCACCTTCTTGTTCAGTACCGGCAAGGCACCGGGCAGGCCGAGGCAGACCGGGCAGGTCTGACTGTTTGGCTCGTTGCCGAAAACGGTGGAGCAGCCACAAAAGATCTTGGTGTTGGTGGTCAGCTGGACGTGGACTTCCAGGCCGATAACGACTTCGTATTTATCACGCATCCTGCTTACCTCCCCGGATTACGGCCTGTTTGGTGTGCCAGTCGGTCGCCTGTTCGAAGGCGTGGCCGATTCTGAGGATCGTCTCCTCGGCAAACGGTTTCCCGATCAATTGCTGGCCGATCGGTAGCCCGGATGTTGAAAATCCGGCCGGCAGGCTCATGGCGCAGGTGCCGGCCAGGTTGACCGGAATAGTGAAGATATCTGACAGGTACATCTGCAACGGATCGTCGGTCTTCTCGCCGATACTGAAAGCCGGGGTCGGCGCGACCGGAGTAAGGATGGCATCGACTGTTGCGAAGACATCAAGAAAATCCTGACGGATCATGGTCCGCACTTTCTGGGCTTTTAGGTAATAAGCATCGTAGTAGCCGGAAGAGAGGGCGTAGGTGCCGAGCATGATGCGGCGTTTGACCTCGTCACCGAAACCGGCGGCTCTGGTCTGGCGATACATCTCGATCAGACCGTTGCCCGGATCGACGCGCTCGCCGTAGCGGACGCCGTCGTAGCGGGCCAGATTGCTCGAGGCTTCAGCGGTGGCGATTAGATAGTAGCAGGCGACGGCATAATCGGTATGCGGCAGGCTGATTTCAACCATTTCAGCACCGAGGTCGGTATAGGTCTGGATCGCCGCGTCGATCGCGCTTTTTACCTCCGGGTCAAGACCGTCGATAAAATATTCTTTCGGCAGACCGATGCGCATTCCCTTGATGTCGCCGGTCAGCTCTTTTTGGTAATCGGGGACCGGGCAATCAATTGAAGTTGAATCGAGTGGATCGTAACCGGCGATAGCGCCAAGCATGATCGCGCAGTCCTCAACGTTGTCGGTTAGCGGGCCGACCTGATCGAGAGACGAGGCGTAGGCGATGACGCCGTAGCGTGAGACCCGGCCATAGGTCGGCTTGAGACCGACCACACCGCAGTGGGCTGCCGGCTGTCGCACCGAACCGCCGGTATCGGTGCCGAGGGTGGCGGTAGCCAGGCCGGCAGCGACGGCTGCTGCCGAACCGCCGGAGGAGCCGCCGGTGACCCGGTCGGTGTCCCACGGGTTGCGTGCCGGGCCAAAGGCGGAGTTCTCGTTTGAACTTCCCATGGCAAATTCATCCATATTCAGCTTGCCGAGCAATACCGCTCCACGTTCTTTCAACCGGGCGACGGCGGTCGAGTCGTATGGTGCTATAAAGTTTTCGAGAATCTTCGAGCCGCAGGTAGTGCGTAACCCTTCACTGAGGAAGATGTCCTTGAGCGCCAGCGGGATGCCGGTCAGGATGTCAGTGTTGCCGGCTTTGATGCGCTGATCGGCCGCATCGGCCATGGCCAGCGCTTCATCGCGACAGACAGTCAGGTAGATGTTGAGCGCCGCGTTAGTTGCGTCAATCTGCGTAAAATACGCCTCGGTCAGCTGGCGCGAGGTGACCTCGCCGCTGATCAGCTGGTCATGCAGCGCGCGGATATTAAGTGTGGTTAAAGACATGAATTACCCTTTGCTTGATGAAATTACTCGATGATTTTTGGAACCTTGAAGCAGTTATTGGCCACTTCCGGTGCATTTTTCAGCGCTTTGTCATTGCCGATAGAGGGACGAACAACATCTTCACGGAAGGCATTTTCTACCGGGACCGCATGCGCCGTCGGGATAATACCCTCGGTATCAAGTTCATTGAGCTTGTCGACATAACCGAGAATCTGGTTCATTTCGCCGGTGAGCTGGTCCAGTTCGGTCTCATCCAGTGCCAGGCGCGCCAGAACGGCGACATGTTCAACTTCATGCCGGGCTATTTTCATGGGAATCTCCTCAAAATTTCATTTAGTTGATGTAAACATAAAAAAATACCATGATTAGTGCCTGTTTTTCAAGGTTTGGCAGCGTTATGGAATAAAAAAAGGCCTGCTGAGTGCAGGCCTTTCTGTTTTGACTTATTGATGATAAAGAATCAGGCTTTATCGTCCGTATTCTCGTCAATCTTCTCCGGGTCTTGTTCGTCTTCGTCAATATCTTTGACGCCGTCCTTGAAGTTGCGCAATCCCTTACCGAGAGCACCGCCAACTTGGGGCAGTTTGCCAGCGCCGAAAATTACCAGAACCAGAATGAGTATGATGATCAATTCTGTTGTGCCGAGTCCAAACATGTCGATTGCCTCCCGCTAATGTAGTTATTAGGTTATACAACGCTTCACGTTAAACATCAAATAAAACAGTGAATGTTTTTAACTATCTGTTTACAATTCTGCCTCAGGTCGGATAGAGTGTGTCAAAACATTCAAGAATCAATATAAAGGAGAATCTCTGATGCTACATATCAATCAACGCCAGCGGGTATAT
>CBDUUF010000022.1:0-12154 GCA_965370375.1 uncultured Desulfuromonadaceae bacterium | reverse complement strand
GCCCAAGCAACCAGATCCAGGTGGTAAACGCAACCAGGCCCATGACCAGTCCTGATAATATCACCTGTTGCAACATCATCCGGTTAAACAGACCTTCACTGGCCGGACGTGGCGGACGCTGCATGACCCCCGGTTCACCCCCCTCGCAGGCCAGAACAACATCCTGAATACCATTGGTTACCAGGTTGAGCCAGAGGAGCTGAACCGCCAGCAACGGCAACGGCATACCGAACAACAGCGCCAGACTGAACAAGACCAGCTCCGCCCCCCCGGTTGAAATCAGCAGGTAGACCACCTTACGGATATTGTCGTAGGCAAATCGCCCTTCCTCGATCCCGGCAACCACCGAGGCAAAATTATCATCGGTAACGATAATCGAGGCCGTATCCCGGGCGACATCGCTGCCCGAGCCCATGGCTACACCAATATGCGCCTGACGCAATGCCGGCGCATCATTGACGCCGTCACCGGTAACGGCGACAAAGTGTCCCAGTTCACGCAGGGTTTCAACAATCCGCACCTTTTGTAACGGCGAAACCCGGGCGTAGACTCGTACCTGTTTAACCAGTTCAATCCAGGCCTCGCCCTCCAGACCGGCCATCTCCATGCCGGTCAACATCTGTTCCGGCCCCGTCGCCAGACCGAGCTCACGTGAAAGAGAGAGCGCAGTAGCCGGATGATCGCCGGTGATCATCACTACCTGGACCCCGGCCTTTTGACAGGTTGCAACCGCTTCTTGCGCCTCCGGTCGCAACGGATCGATAAATCCGACCAGTCCGAGCAGGGTCAGTGGCGGCAGCGCCTCGATCCCGGCATGGTCATCGAGTTTTTCCTGCTCACGCGGGCAGGCATCAGCGACGGCCAACACCCGGTAACCGAGTCCGGCCAGACGCTCTGCCTCGGTGACGATCCGCAACGGATCGATGGCACTCTCGCCCTGTTCGGTCAACATCGTGGCACAGATCGGCAGCAAACGCTCGACCGCGCCCTTGACCGCTACCTGATCCGCCCCGGCTTCTTGGTAGAAAACGGCAGCGAACTGTTCGGCCGATTCGTACGGAATTTCGCCAGTCACTTCGATCCGGTTCCGGACCGTAAAAGGGTCAATACCCAGTTTCCAGGCATAGGCGAGCAGCGCCACATCGATGGCATCTCCATGATGCTGCCAGCCAGCCTGATCCCGGCCCAGCTCGGCCTCGTTACAGATGACAGCGGCCCGGGCCAGACGTTCGAGTCTATCCGTCTCGGCTTTACCAACAACCCCTCCGGTGACGGGTTGAACCTCACCGTCCCCGGCATGGCCTTCGCCACTGACCTGGAATTCATCACCGGTCGACAACCAGATGATCCGTGCCGTCTGACGATTGATCGTCAGCGTCCCGGTCTTATCGCTGGCGATGCAAGTGCAGCTGCCGAGCCCTTCTACAGCGGTCATCCTGCGGACGATCACGTTGCGCCGTGCCATACGCGAGGTAGCAATGGCCAGGGCGACCGTCATGGCAACCGGCAACCCTTCCGGAATCGCCGATACCGCCAGAGCAACGCCGATGAAGAACACCTCGACCAACGGCGTTCCCTCGGCCAGAGCGATCACCGCCAGCAACAGAATCAACCCGAGGATAACCAGACTGATCTGCCGGGCGAAACGCTCCATCCGGATCACCAGCGGCGGCTTGGTCATCGCTGATTCGGTCACCGCTTTCGCGATCTTGCCGACTTCGGTGCGCATTCCGGTGGCAACCACCAGCCCGAGACCACGACCGGCCACCACCGTTGACCCGGCATAGGCCATATTGGTCCGCTCACTCAGCGGAACCGCTGCGGTTAGTGTTGTGATCCCCTTCAACACCGCTTGCGACTCACCGGTCAATAACGACTCATCGATACTCAGGTTGCGGATTTCAATCAACCGGAGATCTGCCGGCACCCGATCGCCCGACATCAGCTTCACTAGATCGCCGGGAACCAGTTCGGATGCCGACAGCTCATGCTCTTGTCCGTCCCGGCGTACCCGGGTCATAGCCTGGATCAGTTGCTGCAAGGCGGCAGCGCTCTGTTCGGCCCGCCACTCCTGGAAGGTGCCGAGAATCGCATTCAGCAAGACGACCGCAGTGATAAATCCGGCATCCGTGAGTTCACCGATGATTACAGAAATCAGTGCTGCGCCGAGCAGGATGTAGATCAGCGGACTGAAAAACTGGCGGACAAATATCTCTAACACGCCAGGGGGTGATTTTACCGGCAGGACATTTGCGCCGTACTGTAGACGGCGCTGCTCAACATCAGCTGTATCGAGCCCGACCGGCGAACTTTCGAGCTGCTGAAACGCCGACGCCGAATCAATGCTGTGCCAGGAAACCGGCACCGCGTCGTGCAGGTTCTGGTCCGGGTGAACAGTACCAACCATCCCAACCTCCAAGAAGACATATTTGGTGTTAGAACAGACTTATGTAAAGTGTAGCAGGTGTCACCCGGATGCCTAGCTGGCAGATTCCGATTTCGACCGGCTTATGCGTTGCTCAGTTTATCGAGTTGTGCTTTAATGCGTCGACTCAAACCTGTGAGCTAAATATGAACAAACATATCGCTTATCTCGGTCTGGGGGGCAATCTTGGCGACCGTCTGTCGACGCTACGCCAGGCTCGTCAGAAACTTGAGGAGTCAGCAGCCGTTCAGGTCAATAAAGTCTCTTTTCTCTACCTGACAGCACCGGTCGGCGGCCCGCCTGATCAGCCGGACTATATTAACGGTGTCCTTGAAATAGCCACCAGCCTTGAACCGAGAGAGTTGCTGCATCTCTGCCAGACGGTTGAAGCCGGCTTCGACCGGCAACGCTTCGTCCCCTGGGGCGCTCGCACCCTCGATATAGACATACTCCTGTACGCCGACCGGGTGATCGACACGATAAATCTGCAAGTACCGCACCCGCGACTACCTGAGCGGGGCTTTGTTCTGCAGCCGTTGTGTGACCTGGCGCCGTATGCTATCCATCCCCAACGCAAGCAGACCTTCGCCGCACTATTGATAAAAATTTCGCCTCTGCAAGGGGTGCATCGGCTGAATGAAGTGTGGTAGGGTGCGCGGATGATCAAAATACTTATTTATGCTCTGGTTTTTTATGTCGGCTACACCCTGTTCTCGGCCATTAAGCGTTCTCTCTCAGCACCGAAGAATCAGACTCCGGCGGAGAAGAGTCGTGCGGGGGAAACCATGGAACGTGACCCGCAATGCGGGACTTACGTGCCGCGTGGTGACGCGATCCACAAATCGATCCAGGGTACCACCTATTATTTCTGTTCAAACAAATGCCGGGATGAATATCTGACCAAAAAAAAATAATCGAATATTTATCGAACCAATGGAAGATGGTCTCGCAAAAACAAATAAGATGGCTAAGTAAAAGTTTCGATCACCAAGGCGTAGTGGTTGTTCAAGGGTGAAGGCATACATCTTTACGTCGAAGTCTTGAACAGACGCTGCAACGCAGGTGGGCGGACTTTTTGCGACGCCATCAATGGAAGGAACAGCAAAATGAAATTTTTCATCGATACCGCAGAGGTTACAGAAATCAAGGCAGCCAGCGAACTCGGACTGGTTGACGGCGTCACCACCAACCCGTCGTTGATCGCGAAAAGCGGCCGCGATTTTCGCGAAGTCATCACCGAAATCGCCGAACTGGTCGACGGCCCGATCTCAGCTGAAGTCATCTCGCTCGACGCCCCAGGGATGGTCAAGGAAGCCCGCGAGCTGGTGCAGATCAACCCTGAGCGGATCGTCATCAAGCTGCCGATGACCAGTGAAGGCTTGAAAGCGACCCGCATCCTGACCGACGAGGGGATCAAAACCAATGTCACTCTGATCTTCTCGCCGCTGCAGGCGCTGCTGGCCGCCAAAGCCGGTGCAACTTATGTCTCGCCATTTGTCGGTCGCCTCGACGATATCGGCCATGAAGGACTTGAAGGGGTCGAGCAGATCAAGACTATCTTCGACAACTACGGCTACACCACCGAAATCATCGTCGCCTCGGTCCGCAGCCCGATGCATATCCTGAACGCCGGCC
Source organism: uncultured Desulfuromonadaceae bacterium (assembly GCA_965370375.1). GTDB lineage: Bacteria > Desulfobacterota > Desulfuromonadia > Desulfuromonadales > UBA2294 > Kmv16. Next base: position 8,094 of record CBDUUF010000022.1, on the reverse strand, counting down.
TGATCGGCGCCGACATCTGCACCATCCCGTATTCGGTCATGCAGCAGTTGACCAAACACCCGCTGACCGATATCGGCATCGAAAAATTCTTGGCTGACTGGGAAAAGACTAAATAAAATAGCGTAAATTTATTGAGATCGACTGGCCTGCCGATTTCCTTCTGCTACAATATGTGAGCAGTCGGGAATCAGCAGGCTATTTTTATTTTTCACAGGCCCCTCTTGGCTGAATGCGTGGCAAAATATCGACATGCTTAATTATTAAAATATTTTTATTGACATTGCATTTCTCCACGCGCTTATATCAAACAAACTTGGTCGACTGATCAAATTACCAGACGCCCAACACAAAGCCTGAACAGGAGGACTTTATGAATATTCACGAATATCAGGGGAAAGCGATTCTGCGAAATTTCAATGTACCGGTTCCGGATGGACACGTAGTATACAATAGCAATTCGGCCCGCGACTGGGCCAAACGCCTCGGCGAAGGACCGTGGGCAGTCAAAGCCCAGATTCACGCCGGCGGCCGCGGCAAAGGCGGCGGGGTCAAGATTGCCAAAACTGCCGATGAGGTCAAGCAGTTTGCCCGGGAAATGTTCGGCATGACCCTGATCACCCACCAGACCGGTCCGGAGGGCAAAATCGTCAAACGCGTCCTGATCGAACAGGGCTGCGACATCGCTGATGAATTTTATCTTTCGATTCTGGTCGACCGGGTCACCGACAGAGTCACTTTTATGGCCTCGGCCGAAGGCGGCGTAAACATTGAAGAGGTTGCCGCCAAGACCCCGGAGAAAATCTTCTTTGAGGCAGTCGATCCCAGCGTCGGCATGACCGCTTTTCAGGCGCGCAAAATCGCCTTCAACCTCGGTTTCGAAATCGCTCAGGTCAAACAGGCGGTGCCGCTGTTTATGAACCTTTACAAAACCTTCGTCGACGCCGACTGCTCATTACTTGAAATCAACCCGCTGGTCTTGACCGGAGAAGGTGAGCTCCTCTGTCTCGATGCCAAGTTGAACTTTGATGACAACGCGCTGTTTCGCCATCTGCGGATTCGCGACCTGCGCGACTACGACGAAGAGGATCCGAATGAGATCGAAGCCTCACAATATGACCTCTCTTACATCGCCCTTGATGGCAACATCGGTTGCCTGGTCAACGGCGCAGGTCTGGCGATGGCGACCATGGATATCGTCAAACATTACGGTGGCGACCCAGCCAACTTCCTCGATGTCGGGGGTGGCGCGACAATCGAACGCGTCACCGAGGCATTCAAGATCATCCTCTCTGACGACAAGGTTGAAGGGATTCTGGTCAACATCTTCGGCGGCATCATGAAGTGCGACGTGATTGCCACCGGCATCATTGAAGCAGCCAAACAGATCGGTGTCACGGTCCCTCTGGTTGTTCGCCTTGAGGGGACTAACGTCGAAAAAGGCAAGAAAATGCTGGCCGAATCGGGCCTGAACCTCATCGCTGCCGACGGCATGGCCGATGCGGCGGAAAAAATCGTCAAAGCGGTCAAAGGCTGAGGGAGAGTGCTATGAGTGTATTAATAAATAAAGATACCAAGGTTATTACCCAGGGAATCACCGGTGCGACCGGCCTGTTTCATGCTCAGGGCGCCCGCGACTACGGCACCCAGATGGTCGGCGGTGTAACTCCCGGCAAAGGCGGCACAACGATCGACGGCTTTCCGGTGTTCGACACCGTCGCGGATGCGGTCAAGGAGACCGGCGCCAACGCCTCGGTTATTTATGTACCACCAATCGGCGCGGCTGATGCGATCCTCGAAGCGGTCGATGCCGGTATCGAACTGGTCATCTGCATTACCGAAGGTGTTCCGGTGCTCGACATGGTCAAGGTCAACAAGTACATGGAAGGCAAGAGCGCCCGCCTGGTCGGTCCGAACTGCCCGGGTGTGATAACTCCCGGCGAATGCAAGATCGGCATTATGCCTGGTTACATCCATAAGCCGGGCCCGGTCGGCGTTATATCCCGATCCGGCACTCTGACCTACGAAGCGGTCTGGCAGTTGACCACCCGTGACATCGGCCAGACTACCTGCGTCGGTATCGGTGGTGACCCGGTCAACGGCACCGACTTCGTCGACTGCCTGAAACTGTTTGAAGCTGATCCTGAAACCAAAGCCGTGATCATGATCGGTGAAATCGGCGGCGACGCCGAGGAGCAGGCAGCGCAGTATGTGAAGGATCACATGACCAAACCGGTCGCCGCCTTTATCGCCGGAGCGACTGCTCCTGAAGGCAAGAGGATGGGCCATGCCGGTGCGATTATCTCCGGCGGCAAGGGGGATGCGGCGAGCAAGAAGGCGTTTCTGACCGAATGTGGCGTCAGCGTCGCCGACAGTCCAGCCGATATGGCGACGGCGTTGCTGAAGATCTGGACGCCATAGATACAGTTATTCATTCCAAACAAAAAGGGCGGCAACCATTACGGTTGCCGCCCTTTTTTATTCAAACATGGTTGAGTTAACCTTGATTGAAACTGACCTGTACATCCTGACGATGCGCCGGATCGATTTTCCAGAGTTGACGATTATTGAAATTGAACGGCTTGGCGATCAACACATCCGGGAATTGCTCGATGCGGATATTATAGAGATTAACCGTATCGTTGTAGAGCTCACGCCGGTCGGCGATCTGGTTCTCGATTTCGGTAATCCTGGCACCGAGCTGGCGGAATGATTTATCAGCCTTCAGGTCCGGGTAGCGTTCAACGACCATGAATAGTGAGCGCAGGGTGTCGGTCAAAGCATTTTGTGCCTGCATCTTCTGCGTCTCACTACCGGCACCACTGACCATCTGCCTTGCCTTGATCACCGCCTCGAGGGTCTGTTTTTCGTGCTGCATGTACCCTTCACAGACTTTGATCAGCTTCGGCAGTTCATCGAACCGTTGCTTGAGCAATACATCAATGTTGCTCCAGTCCTTATCGATACTGTTTTTCAGATGAATCAGACCATTGTACACGGCAACCACGTAGAAAATCACCACCACTAGGATAAAAACAAAAACTCCAAGAACAATCCAGCCAGTCATATGCAACCTCCTTTTTTAACAGGTCAACGAAAATATTTAAGTGCGGCCCACAGGCCCCACAGACAAAGCAACAGAGAACCGGCCAGCAGAACACCGCTCCAGAGTGCATACTTTTGTGTCAGGTGCGTCTCAGAATGGGTCGCGGCAATCACAAACGGCCGATTACGGTGCCGCGAACGGCTGATACAGATAGCATCTTCCTGCTTGTCAGCGGTCTGTCTCTGCTCCAGACTCTCCCGCAGCACCTGATCCTCAACATCTTCTCGGGCAGTCTGCCATTCATCGGTACTTATCTGCCCGTCACCATCGATATCATACTTGTTCAATTCACTCCGGTCGAGTTTAAGCTCACGCAGTTTCTCGATTTTGCGTTCGTTCAGTGATTTACGTGGCTTTCTCAGTACCGAAGCCGAGCCGAGGACATAGAGCGACGTACCTTCAGCAATCATCTCTTCAACCCATTTTTCATTACTATCCGATTCACCACGAACACCGAACAGCATATTGGCCTGCCCGGCAGAACCGTGCTGTTTCTCTCCGGCTGAAACTGATGCCCCGCGCGGATTGACACTGACCCGTCCGGTGCCGTCATCAATCATAAACGGCACATGACCGCTATTGGTGTCACTGGTCAGTTTCCAGTTACTCCGCTCATTGCGCCGATAACGACGCAGTCGATAATAAACACAGGGAACTTGAGTCATCGGTGCAACCAGGGCGTACTGCCGACTGGCGCGACCATGCACCTCAACCATCCCCATAGCCAAGGAGCGAATCCGACTGGTAGGTGTATTTTCAATCCGCCGTTTCAGCCGAAACAGGTTAAAGCCGGCGAAAAAGCAGCCGACACCGAGCAACGCCGGCACCACGCCGGACTGAAAACTGAGCCCGGCAAACCGGCCCATGGCGTTAGCGCTTCCGGCCACAGTCAAGGCGATGACGACCAGGCCGCCTGCACCGATGTTCAGCATCTGCCGCCAGGAGATTGCCTGTTTCTCCGGGTGTGGCGGCAACGGCAAACCGGCATCAGCGCTCAACATATCTTCTTTGTCTTCGACTTCCGGTTCACTACCGATCGCTTCGTCGATGCTGTCGGCGATCTCCTTGATACCGGGTATTTGCTGCGCTCCGGCTACCGCCAGCTCGGGACGACCAAGCATAATCCCGGTGGCGACCTGCCCCGGCGTCAGCCCTTCGGCTGTTGCCTCTTCCTGAACCTCAGCAAAATGCTCGGTCAGGCCGGTCATCAACCAGCCGTAGCGGGTCAGGTTGCGCAGGGTGATCTGCTCCCAGTCAGCCCCTTCCTGCGGTGATTGAATCTTGCAACCCGGCAGGGTAGAGACACCAAAGCGCGTGTGCAAACTAAAATCATCTGACCATTGTTCAATCGCGTCGACCAGTGCCGCCAAATTCCCCTTGGAACTGATCCCGGCCCGCTCGCCGAGGCCGCTCGGATCAAATTTTGCCGGTCGCGCCCGTAGCGCCGCAATAACCTCACCTTCGGCACTAAGCTGGTAGAGATCAAACACCGGACTGTTCATCATGATAGTCCGCCGGACTTCCGCTTCATCGATACCGGCATCAACGGTCGTACCGCGGTAGACTGAATGTGCTAACAATCGCTTGCTGATTTTATCGTTCAAAGCACCGGAGATATCGGCCAGAACACCGATTATTTTTGTCCCCCGTTCCAGCCTGATCTCACTTTTTTGCGTATTCAGTATCAACTCGGCATCATTCATCTCCAGAGTACGCAACCGATCCGGCGCAAACCTGGGCCGGATCGGAATAACCGTCGCAACCCGCAACCCGCTACCGGCAATAACAGCCGCGATCTTCTCGACCTTCTCCTTTTTACCCTGACCGAGCATGGCCAGACCGTTACCGAGCAGTTTCTGCCGGGTAGTGAACTGGTCAAGACCGTACTCGGCAGCCAGTTGTGCCAGACACTCCTGCTGCGGCGCACCCAGAACCGGTACTTGCTCAACAATCAACATATGTTTGGTGGTCAAATCAGACATGCCCCTCTACTCTCATAACGTCTTTTAATCTAACGCGAATCAGCCAAAACAACAAGTAGTGATAGGTTCAGAAACACCGGCGTTCCCTCTGAGTTGAGTCTAGTCTACACTCATGAACCGGGGAAAAGGCGAATGTGTAGACGGCAAGGCGACTACAGAAGTTCTGATAAATATCCGTGGGAAGGTTTAATTATTTAGAAACGAAAGAGCGACCAGTGAGTAGATTTTTTTCATGCTTGGCCCTGCTGAAATTGTTGTTCAGCATGATAAGACGAACGAACCAGCGGCCCTGATTCGACATGATTGAAACCAAGAGCCATTGCTCGCTCTCGCCAGACAATAAATTCTTCCGGTGGCAAATAACGGCTGACCGGCAGATGTTGTTTGGTCGGCTGCAGATACTGACCGAGAGTCAACAAGCGACAACCGGAGGCAAAGATATCCTGCAGGGTATTGGCAACCTCAGCTTCCTGCTCACCCATTCCGAGCATCAACCCGGTTTTGACCGGTATCTCCGGCGTCAGTCGGGCAGCATTTGCCAAAAGGGACAAAGACCGCTGGTAATCGGCACCCTGGCGGGCTGTGGCATAAAGGCGTGGCACAGTTTCAATATTGTGTCCGATAATATCCGGGCCAGAGGCCAGAATTGTCTGCAAGGCCGACAAATCGCCCTGCAGATCGGGAATCAGTAATTCAATATTACAATCGGGCGCCGCGTCACGAATGGCGGTCACCAGCTCGGCAAAACAGGCAGCGCCACCATCCGAAAGATCATCACGGGTCACCGATGTAATAACCGCGTGCCGCAGTTTCAGTTCGGCCACCGCCGCCGCGACCTTGATCGCCTCTTCGGGATCAGCCGATTGCGGTTGATCGTGCAGGACATTACAGAAGGCGCAGTTGCGACTGCAGCGATCACCGAGAATCATGAACGTAGCAGTACCGTTACCCCAGCATTCCGCCTGATTCGGACAGGCCGCACTGCGACAGACGGTATTCAACCCCTGCTGGCGATGATAACTGTCGATGCGGCGATAGCCATCACCACCCGGCATCTTCACCTTGAGCCAGTCCGGCTTGCGCTCTGCAATTCGTTTCATACTCTAAGTCTCTTTAATATTCTTTGGAATAAACAGAGACGGGCCAGTCTCGTTTGACCGGCCCGCTCTTTCACCATGAAATTGAATGGCTAAGCAAAAATTGTGTCCAGCAAGGCGGAGTGGAACTTCTGGGGCGAAGACATACACCAGTATGTCAAGGTCCTGAAGGCCACGACAACGCCGCTGGGCGCAACTTTTTGCAACGCCATTAGACCATCTCGAAATTGCTCTTGTCTGCGCCGCATAACGGGCAAACCCAATCCTCGGGGATATCATCAAAAGCGGTTCCCGGCGCAATGCCGCTATCAGGGTCACCCAGCTCCGGGTCGTAGATGTAATCACAAATGACGCAACGATATTTCTCCATGGAAACCTCCCTTTAGCAAAAAATAATTCTAAACTGTTTGGCTACAAAGTCTAATCGATTTTTCCAGATTGGCAAGACCGCTTGCCCATTTCCGAAACAGACAAGTGTTCCCGTTCAATCGATCATGGAGAGCAGCACCCGGACCGTCTCTTCGATGCCGTCGGCCGCCTCGCTGATTCGACCGGCTGACATGTAGGCCGGCGAGGTGACAATTTTATTCTCGCGATCAACCACTGCCTCTTTGACCGGACATTCAATATGCTCAGCGCCCATTTTTTGTATCGCCTCGGCGGTTCCGGCATCGGTGCCGATGGTCAGGCTCGGAGCGACTTCGTCGCCAAGGACCTTGGCCAGAAGTGCTGGTGCGATACAGACGGCCCCGAGCGGTTTTTTCGCCTGAACCGTCTCTTTCAGCAGCCGGGCGACATCCGGATTAACTGAACAGTCCGGTCCGTTGACCGCAAAATCACAGAGGTTTTTTGCCGCACCGAAACCGCCCGGTAGAATCAGGGCATCAAAGTCGGCCGCCGTCACCCCCTTGATGTCGACAATATTGCCGCGGGCAATCCGTGCCGATTCAACCAGAACATTGCGTGACTCGCCTTCTGCCACCTCGCCGCTCAGGTGATTAACCACATGCAGTTGAGCGATATCCGGAGCCATGCAAACAACCTCCGCCCCGGCCCGATCCAGAGCCAGCAGAGTTATTACTGCCTCATGAATTTCACTCCCATCGTAAACACCGCAACCTGAAAGGACTACTCCAACCTTAGCCATCGTCTCTCCTCCTTTTGCGCTTTTAAACTTAAATAATCGTAAGGGACATCATGGTTTAGAAAAAACCACCGCAACGGCTCTCGGCCGCTGTTGACTGACAGCAACAAAGCCGTGCTGCTCGCTTGAATCGTAACAGACTGAATCACCGGGCCGCATCCGGATGATCTGCTCGCCGTAATGAAAGACCAGCTCCCCTTCAAGCAGGAACAGAAATTCTTCGCCTTCATGGCTTACGAGCAGATCGTCGCTCATCTCCCGTTGCTCAAACTCAACAATAAATGGCTCGAAATTACTCCCTTTTTTGCCATAAGCGAGTGAGTTGTAAACATACGGCGGAATATCGCTACCGGTATTGCGCGGTGACCGTTTGCGGCTTTCACCCGCCCGGACAAAGATACACTTGCGCGTCCCCTCTTCCTGAAAGAAGAAATGCAGGCCGACATCAAAGGCCTTGGCAATGCGCAACAACGTCGCCAGTGGTGGAATGACCTGCCCGTTTTCGATCTGTGATAAAAGCGGTTTGGATAGACCGGTAGCATCGGCCAGGTCTTGCAGGGTCATGCGCTTCTCCTGCCGCATTTTCCTGACTTTCATCCCGATCTGCAGTTCTTTGACTTCCGCTCTGGCATTGTCCATCGATTACCACTCCTTGCAGCCTGTCGGACTTACCGGGCCGAAGCGAAAATTTGAGCGTTTGAGGACAGATTTTAGCTCGTTTGCAGCCTCATAGCCGTAGCTATGGGGCAAAAAGGAGCTGAAATATGG
>CBDUUF010000021.1:0-12174 GCA_965370375.1 uncultured Desulfuromonadaceae bacterium | reverse complement strand
CCAAATCGAAAACTGCACTTGTGCCATCTGGAGTTTCCGAATGGACACTAATTAGCTTCCAAATCAGGAACGTACCCTACGCCCATTCAGTGTTTCCAGATGGGCGCTAGCTATAAAAACAATGCATGGCTCACTCTCGCGCCTAACCATACATTATTATGCACCATCAGAAAAGTGTTTGTAGCCCCTTTGTGCCGGCAAAGGGTACGGTTCGCCGGCATATTTAAGCTCGACTTCACCACTACCTTCGAGAATGGTGCCAATCCTGGTAATCGGTAGCTTGCACTGCTCGGCCAGGCGGGCAATTGCCGGCGCCATTCCCGGCTTGGCCATAAACAGCAGTTCGTAGTCCTCACCGCCGGTCAGAGCCCAATTGCTAAGCGAATTATCATCTTGAGCGGTAGCGCGTAACACCGGCGACAACGGGAGACGATCCACCTCAATGCAGGCATTGACCTGTGACGCCACAAGAATATGGCCGAGATCAGCCAACAAACCATCAGAAACATCGATCATCGCTGACGGGATTCCGGCTTCAGCCAGAGCCATACCGATGGTAATTCTGGCGCTCGGTTCAAGGTGACGCCTGAGCAGCTCCGCGGGTACAGCACGATCTTCGATCAGCCGTTGCAACGCCAACGCGCTGTCGCCAAGGCTGCCGGTCACATAAATATTTTCACCGGGTCTGGCTCCGACCCGCCGGACTGCTGCTGCTTCCGGCGCACTGCCCAGCGCAGTAACGGAAATCGACAAACCCGCCTTGGCCGAACACGTATCACCGCCGGCCAGCACTGCCCCGTTAGCATGACAGACTTCCAGAAAACCGTCGAAGAACAGATCAAGATCCGCGTCAGCTAAGTCATCAGGAATGGCAATAGCCAGAAACAGTGCCCGCGGAGTAGCCCCCATCGCCGCCAGGTCACTCAGATTTACTGCGGCTGATTTGCGCCCCAACGACAACATCCCGGTCCAATCGCGGCGAAAATGTACCCCCTCAATCAACATATCGGTCGTGGTCAAAAGCACCTCGCCCAGCGGCAGCTGCAGCATGGCGCAATCATCACCAATCCCGAGCCGTACGACAGAGGAGGTCTGACAACGTGACTTAAGCTGGTTAATGATTTCGAATTCACCTCGACCGGTCCGACTCATTCTGACTCCACAAGGGCAGCGGTCAACACTTGATCAATCCGGTCGGCAAAGACGAATTTAACCTTTAGCCGCAGATGGCGCGGGATATCCACCAGATCCTTGCGGTTGCGCTCCGGCACGATCACCGTCGTTATCTGCGCCTGGACTGCGGCCAGTACCTTCTCCTTCAAGCCGCCGATCGGCAGCACCTTGCCGCGCAAGGTCATCTCACCGGTCATGGCGACATCTTTGCGGACCAGTCGCCCGGTCAGCGCCGAGACCAGAGCGGTCGCCATGGTCACACCTGCGCTCGGACCATCCTTTGGGATCGCTCCGGCCGGCACGTGGATATGCACATCATTCTGTTCAAAGAAATCGGTAGCGATCGCCAGCTGATTAGCGTGAGCCCGGGCGTAGGAGAGCGCAGCTTGCGCACTCTCTTTCATAATCTCGCCCAGGTGACCGGTCAGCAACAGTTGTCCTTTGCCCGGCATGACATGCGCTTCAACATACAACAATTCTCCACCAACCTCAGTCCAGGCCAGACCGCAAACCAGACCGACTTCATCGCTCTGGCGCTCCTCGTCGGGCAGGAAACGAACCGGACCGAGCATTTGCGCCAGCATCCTGACGTTCACCCGGACCGAAGCGGTCGCGCCTGAGGCAAATTTGCGGGCGACCTTGCGACAAACACTGCCAATTTCCCGTTCCAGATTGCGCAAACCGGCTTCGGCAGTATAACCGCTGATCAGCAGCTTTAATGTATTGTCCGTCAAACTTATCTGTTGTGGTTGTAAACCGTTGGCTTCGATCTGGCGCGGGACCAGGTATTTACGGGCGATCGCCAGCTTCTCGTCAGCCGTGTAGCCAGCCAACCTGAGGACTTCCAGCCGATCACGCAAGGCTGACGGGATCGAATCGAGAACATTCGCCGTAACTATGAACAGGACACGGGACAGGTCAAAATGCAGATTGATGTAGTGATCGGAGAAGGAGTTGTTCTGCTCCGGATCGAGCAATTCCAGCAGCGCTGCCGAAGGATCACCACGGAAATCATTACCGAGCTTGTCGAGCTCATCGAGCATGAATACCGGGTTGTTGCTGCCGGCTTGTTTGATCCCCTGGATAATCCGCCCGGGCATCGCCCCGATGTAAGTCCGGCGATGACCGCGAATTTCCGCTTCATCACGAATTCCACCGAGAGAGATCCGGACAAAACTGCGGCCCAGAGCCCGGGCAATCGATTTTCCGAGCGAGGTTTTCCCGACTCCCGGCGGCCCGACAAAACAGAGGATCGGCCCCTTCAGATTTTTCTTCAGTTTGCCAACAGCCAAAAACTCGAGAATCCGCTCCTTGATCTTTTCCAGGTCAAAGTGATCTTCATCCAGCACCTGTCTGGCCGCATCCAGATCCAGGTTATCGGTGCTCGCTTTCACCCAGGGCAGATCACACAGCCAATCAAGGTACGAAAAGACGGTCGAATATTCCGCCGCCTCCGGATGCATGGTCTCAAGACGCCGCAACTGTTTATCCGCTTCCTTCTGCGCAACTTCGGGCAAACCGGCGTCTGTCAACCGTTGGCGAAAATCGGCGGCATCTTCAGCGCGGGAATCGGCTTCACCCAACTCGGACTGAATGGCCCGGAGCTGTTCGCGCAGAAAATATTCGCGTTGCGACTTGCCCATCTCCTCCTTGGCCCGGGTCTGAATCCGCTCCTGTACCATCACCAATTCCAGCTCTTTGGCCAGAACATCCTTGACTCGCAACAGCCGCTCGACCGGATCACGAATTTCCAGAATCGCCTGCGCCTCGGCCACTTTTAAATCAGTGTTGCTCGCTACCAGATCAGCCAGACCACCCGGCAGTTCAATATTGTCGAGGATATTCATAACATCGCTCGGCAAGCTACGACCATAAGAGTCGATTTGCGCTAACTGTTCGCGAACGGTGCGCATCAAAGCTTCTGTTTCGAGTGCTGTAGAGCTGTCTGTAGATTCCAGAACTGGGTCAAGCCGGACTGTGAAGTGTGGCTGCTCAGCCAGAAATGTGTTGATGCGGGCTCGGGTCACCCCTTGCACAAGTACCTTGATCCGGCCGTCAGGCAGCTTGAGCATTCGCATAATCATGGCGACGGTGCCGACTTCATAGATGTCGTCTGCCACCGGCGATTCCTGCGCCAGCTCCCGCTGCGCCGCCAGAAAAATCATCCGGTCACCAGCCAGAGCAGCATCGACCGCCGAAAGCGATTTTTCGCGCCCAACAAACAACGGTAAAATCATGTACGGAAACACAACCAGATCCCGAACCGGAAGTAAGGGTAGCGTTTCCGGTATACTACTCATCAATTTATCCAGACCGGTATTCACTGACGGCTCCTTTTAGCGGTAGGCGAACAGCTCATTATACGTTTATTTAGCTAATAAAGGAACCGCTTGTCATGCGGCACGGGCCGGGCAGGCGCCAACAGTCGGGACAACCTGTCTACCGACTGCTTACTTGCGCCAGAAGGTCGGGAAAAACAGCACCAGAACCGTAAACAGCTCGAGGCGGCCAAGTAGCATGCAGAACATTAATACCCCTTTGCCAAACGGAGCGATATGCCCATAATGATCGGTCGGCCCGACGCTGCCGAGTCCCGGCCCGATATTACTCAAGGTGGCAATTACCGCAGCTCCGGCAGAGACCAGATCCATCCCGGCCGCCGCCATCAAAAACGAGGCAGCAACAAAGACCAGCATATAGAGAGCCAAGAACCCGAGAATTGACTGCATCACATCACGATTGACCGGTCGGTTACCGAGTTTGACCAGACGCACGGCTCGCGGATGTATAAGACGATAGAGCTGAACATGCGCATGCTTGAACAGCAATAGGATACGCGCCACCTTCATGCCGCCGCCGGTCGAACCGGCGCAACCACCGATAAACATCAGCAAGACCAGCAGATACTGCGAAAAAACCGACCACTGTTCATAATCGGCCGTCCCGAAACCGGTTGTGGTCAGGATGGAGATGGCTTGAAACGAACTGAAACGCAGATTTTCGAAGAATGAGGTATAGACCGTCCCATGGTTCAGTACCATCAGGACCACCACCGATGCGGCCGCAATACCGAGATAGATCCGAAACTCCTCATTTTTCCAGAACGTGTTGAGACGCCCCCGCAACGCCTGGTAGTGCAGGGAAAAGTTGACCCCGGCCAGAAACATGAACAGGGTAATAACCCCATCGATATATGCACTGTCGTAGGCGGCCACCGAAGCGTTGCGTGACGAGAAGCCCCCGGTCGCCAAAGTCGCCAGAGAATGACATACCGATTCGAAAAAGCTCATCTTGCCGAGCATCAACAACACAACTTCAGCCAGCGTCAGCAGAACATAGACCCCCCAGAGCAGCTTGGCCGTATCCTGGATGCGTGGCTTCAGTCGGTCAGCGGTCGGGCCTGGCACCTCGGCCTTGAACAGCTGCATGCCGCCGACACCGAGCATCGGCAGGATCGCCAACGACATGACAATAATCCCCATGCCGCCCAACCACTGCGTCAGGGCTCGCCAGAACAGCAGACTCTGCGGCAGACTTTCGACTTCGGCCAGAATTGTTGCCCCGGTAGTGGTAAACCCACTCAGGGTTTCAAAACTGGCATTGAGAAATGACGGGATCTCCCCACTTAAATAGAACGGCAGAGCACCAAAAAACGCGTAAAAAATCCAGCTGAAGCTGACAATGGCAAAGCCGTCACGCAACGACAGGTCCCGCTGACTGCGACAACCTTTAAACAGCGCAAGGCCGACAACAAAAGTCACAACCGCCGACAGCAAAAAGGCATAGGCAGCGCCGTCACTGTAATACAGTGAAAACGGAATCGGCAACATTAGCGCTGCCGACAAGAACAACAACAGAGCCCCGAGTATGCGCAGAGTCAAAAGGATATTCATTTAACTAAAAAACCTCTCGACCTTGCCGAGCGCTTCGGGCAAGGCAAAGACGACAACCCGGTCACCACTCTGTAGACAACTACTGCCATCCGGTATCTGATATTTACCTTCGTGAACGATCGCCCCGATAATGGCTCCGACCGGAAAATCGAGCGAACTCAATGGTCTGTCGAGCATCTCGCTGTCGCTGGAGACCTGAACCTCCATTACCTCGGCGTTGCTCCCTTCGATCGCCGAAACCGACACGATATCACCGCGGCGGACATACTTGAGAATCGCACTGGCGGCGGCAATACGCGGCGAAATACAGGCATCGATGCCAAGGGTTGGCGCTAAGCCGAGCATTTCCGGGCTACTCACCACGGTCAGCGTGCGCTTGGCACCATGCTGACGCGCCAGTAAAGAGCTGAGGATATTGGTCTCATCACTATCAGTCGCGGCAATAAATACCTCCGCCAACTCGACCCCTTCTTCAACCAGCACATTAATGTCGGTCCCCTCGGCATGAATCACCATGCCACGCTGCAATTCAGCCGACAACTCTTCACAACGCTCTTCATCGCGGTCAATCAAGCGCACATCAAAACGTTGCGCTTCGAGGTTCTTGGCGATCCGCAGGCCGATACGACCACCACCGAGGATAAACGCCCGACGCCGTTTGCTGACCTCTTCCTCTTCCTGCTTCATCATGTACTGGATGGCCGGCAGGTCCTGAGTCGAGGCAAAAATAAAGATCCGGTCACCAGCCTGAATTGTGTCATCACCACGCGGGACGATAGTCTTGCCATTGCGGGTAATGGCAGTTACGACGAACCGGTAAATACCCCGAATTTCACCGAGCTCACGCAGAGTCAGGTCACATAAAGGGCTGTCGGCATCGATACGATAACCGAGGAACTGCACCTGGCCCTCGACGAACTCGGCGACATCAAACGCGCCGGCCCGGCAGGCGATCTTACTGAGTTCATCAGCGACCGCATCATTCGGGTTGATCAGCAGGTCGATACCGAGTTTTTCTTTGGACAGAACCGCATCCTGGACGGTGTATTCAATGCTCTTGACCCGGGCAATGCGGGTTTTAACCTGATACTCTCGGGCCAATAGACAGGCAAGGATATTCACCTCATCGAGATCGGTGACAGCGATAAAAATATCAGTCTGCTTAATCCCGGCCTGCTCCAGAGTTTCGGCGCTGGCACCATTGCCGACAATCCCCAGAACATTCAAGCGGTCTTCGGCCCGGCGCAGATTTTCATCGCTGCGATCTATCAACGTCACTTCATGCCCCTCAACCGAGAGTCGCTCGCTGAGGAAATAACCGACCTGGCCGGCACCAACAATGAGAATGCGCATGTTTTATACTTTCTTTACCGGTTTCCATGTGGAAAACCGGTCGCCCCGGTTAAGGGGTACCTTATAGAGGCAAGATGATCAAATATTGTAACAAAATCCGGATCAAAAATCGCACACTTTGGTCAATTGCGCAAGGCTGCGCCGTTAATGCTATATCCGCAGTAAATATGGCCAAACAGAGCCAATTTAAACAAATAGTTCATTAAATCTGTGCGAAATGCAGGAAAAACAAGTAAAAACATGACGACAAACGTAAAATGTGCGGCTTGGGATATGTGCAGATTCTACTGAAAAGATGCCAACAGCCGTGATCTGGCCGGTCGGGATATAACAAAAAACAGCTGCAACAATGGTAAGTTGCGCGGAAGTGCCGGCCGAGAAACTATCCGGAATAAGCATAATAATCGTGGTGGGTAGATGCTGGACCACGAGGCTCAACTATCCTGAGCATCTGACTCTGCATCCTGTTTATACATGCTGAAAACTTCAGCCAGTTCCTTGAGCCGCCCGGACAGAATCTCCATCTCAGCAATATCTGCTACGTTCAGTTGAACCTTCTCCTTGTTTTTCAGCAACCGCGTCTCGGAGCTGGCGATCAGATCGTAAATCTGTTGCACATTCTGCGTCTGGTATTGCACCGCCTCGTTGATTGACTGTATCTGTACTTCACGTTCGGCCAGACCACGGTCAAACTCCCGGTTAGCCCTGACCTGCTCATCCATACCGCGAGTGATCTGATCGGCAGCCGCCTTCATTTCGACCGTCCCCTCCTGAATTCGCTGGATCGAAATCATCTGTTCGTTCATAGCGTTGGAGATAACCTAAACCGAATGCAGACTTTGTGAAACATCGTCGAGCAAGGCGTGCGAACGTACCGACTGTTCATCGGTTTGATCAGCGATTCTCTGGGCAACTGTGGAGGACTCTTCAGCAGAGCCCATAATCTGTTGTAGCGCCCGACCGGTCTCAACCGACAGCTGCTTGCCGCGGACAATCCGTGTTGCTGTCGTCTCAACCGCCGTCTTCATTTCTTCAGTATCGGTGCCGATCGCAGTAATAATACTGTGAATATCCTCGGCACTGACCGTTGTCCGTTCAGCCAGATCCCGGATCTCACCAGCCACAACCGAAAAACCTTTCCCCTCGGCACCGGCTTTAGCCGCAATGATGGCCGCATTGAACGCGAGTAATTCTGTATCTGAGACGAGGTTCCTGATGACCTCGATAACCTTGGTCACTTCCCCGGTCTGCTGCACCAGTCGTTTCATAGCTAACGTCGCGTTGTGGCTCTCTTCTTCAATCCGGTCCATCTCCTCGATCGATTCATTCATAACATCGAGACCATTACGGGCATCTGTATGCACAGTTTTGGCGGCATCAACACTCGCAACTGCACCTTCACGGATATCCGTCAACGCCTGTTCGATCGTGCGCAGGTCATCCAGGGCACTTGAAGTACGCGTTGAAACGCCACCGGTCTGTTCCGTTACCTCACGGGTGCTTGATGCCATCTCATCGACCGACGCCGTGGTCTCGAGGAACTTGGAATTTGAATGCTCCATAGCATCGGCCATCTCCTTGAGCGACGCAAACAGTTCGCGCGACGAGGCGGCCTCCTCCTGAGTCCGGCCGGATAAAACGTCCATTTGCGTAGCAACATTGCGTTGCTGCTCTTCCATTCCGGCTACCATTTCGCGGTTGTTGGTTGCCGCCCGCAAACCCTCTGCCGCGCGTTCCGCCAGGTAGGAGCTCCGTTCCGCCAACAGCTGATGGTGTGGCGCCAAATCCTCAATGGTTTCAAAGATAGTCTGAACCAGAAGTTCAACCTGCCGAACTGAAGCCTGGGCCACAGCCTGCATGCTTTCAATCGTCTGATCGCCCTTGTCCTTTATCCCGGTCAAAGGCTGCAGCATTTGTAATTGGACACGCAACTGTTTCTTCAAGGTGATGCGCACAAACAGGTACATAACGGCACCGGTGGCATAACCCATCAACATACACATGGCCGCAAAAGAGACAAACGGAACATCCGGACCGAGGAATGGACCGGCAATAAGTGGAAATATCACGCCGGCCATCAAGCCGATACCGTGCGTGAAGAAAAAGACTTTTCGAAGATATGGAATACTACTGATGCCCGGAAGAGCCATCCCAGCCCCCATTAACGGATGTGATTTCAGTAAATATAGCTTACCGAAACTACTACAATTACACCTGTTTCTCAAGTAAAACCGCGAATATTTTCTTCCGATTCTGTCTGTGCTAGACTCTGTTCATGTTGTTTGACACCCACATCCATCTCGACCTGTTGACCGATCTCCAACCGGAGATTGCTGCTGCCAGAAAAATTGGTATAAACCAGTTTTTAGTGCCGGGCATAAGACCGGCGACCTGGCCAGAGCTGCTGCAGACAACGGCTGCTATCGACGGTGCTGTTGCCGCTCCGGGGGTTCACCCGCTGGCGGCCCGGGACTGGAACCAGGCGACGCGGGAACAACTTATCAACTGTTTGCAGCAGACCGGAATCGTCGCAATTGGCGAAGTAGGCCTCGACAGCCAGATTGATATACCGCAAGCTTTACAGGAATCGGTCTTGCGCGCACAGCTCCGCATTGCTGTTGACTCGCAACTACCTGTAATCCTGCATTGTCGTCAGGCCACCGGACGACTGTTGCAGATTTTACAACAGGAACGGGCTGACCGGGTCGGTGGTATTATCCACGCCTTCTCCGGCAGCCTGGAGACCGCCTTAGAAGCGGTCAAGCTCGGCTTTGCCCTGGCTGTTGGCGGCCCGGTCACCTACCCGGAGGCACGACGCCTCCCGGAAGTAGCCAGCCAGTTGCCGGCAGAATGGCTCGTGCTGGAGACCGACGCACCGAATATGACGCCACATCCGCATCGCGGCGCAGCCAACCGGCCGATCTGGCTGCAATATATACAACAGCGGTTGGCCGAACTGCGCGGTTGGACCCTGGATGAGACCGCTGCTGTCACCACCAACAATGCCCGACGCGTGCTGCGCCTGTCGGGGGAGAACAGCTTATGAATGATAGCCGCTTTCATCGCCTCGAAGTACTGCTCGGTGCCGACACCGTCAACGCCTTGAGCAGAACATCGGTTGCCATTTTCGGTCTCGGCGGGGTCGGCAGCTTTGCTGCCGAAGCGCTGATCCGTGGCGGCATTGGCCGGTTGACACTGATCGACTTCGACACCATCGACATCACCAACATTAATCGCCAGCTGCATGCTACCGATGACACCATCGGCCGGCCGAAGGTCCAGGTGATGGCTGCGCGTTGCAGCAACATCAACCCGGAGGCCACGATTGAGCCGGTTCAGGCTTGTTTTACTGCCGACAACAGTGACGAACTGCTCAACCGTGACTACGACTATGTTCTTGACTGTATCGATCACATCACCGCCAAGCTTATCCTGATCGAACAGTGTCGGCAGAAAAATATTCCAATAATCGCCTCGATGGGGGCAGCCAACAAGATTGACCCGACCAAGATCCATGTTGCCGACCTGGCTGACACGCACCGTTGTCGGTTGGCGCGAATTGTTCGCAAAGAACTGCGCAAACGCGGAATTGAACGAGGGGTCAAGGTGGTCTATTCGACTGAAGACTTCAAACCACTTGCGACCGGTCGGCGTGAGAAAGAGGCTAACGGTCATTATCAGGACCGACGTGCGCCACTTGGCAGTTCTTCGGTAATCCCACCATTGTTCGGTCTAACCATGGCCGGCGAGGCGATCCGTGACCTGGCTGGAGATCAAAGCTGATGGAACCCTTATTTTGGCAGGCACCTCTTTTGATTGCCGTCGGCACCATCGCCGGCATACTGAATGTCCTGGCCGGTGGCGGCTCACTGTTAACCCTGCCGATTCTGATTTTTCTCGGCTTGCCGGCAAGCGTTGCCAACGGCACCAACCGAATCGCTATCTTCTTCCAGAATATTTTTGCCATCCGCGGCTTTCGTCAACACGGCATATTTCCACTCAAGACCGCCCTGATCTGCACCGCCCCCGCCCTGATTGGCAGCTACATCGGTGCCTCATTCGCCGTCACTGTTGACGATGCGCTGTTCAATAAGCTGCTGGCTTTGATTATGGTCGGAGTGATGATCCTGACCGCAATCGACCCGGCCAGAAACCTTGCGGCTGATGAGGTCAAGACCACACCGCTGCGCCTGGGTATTTTACTGATAACTTTTTTCGGGGTCGGTCTGTATGGCGGGTTTGTCCAGGCGGGCGTCGGGTTTCTGATTATCAGCGGCCTGCTGGTTCACGGACTTGATCTGGTTCGGATTAATGCTATCAAGGTGATTGTGATCTTCGCCTTCACCATCATTGCCCTGGCGGTCTTTATCTACCATGGCGAGATCGATTACGGCCTCGGCATAGCGCTGGCTGTAGGCAATTCAATCGGCGGCATTATCGGTACACGCCTGGCCGTACGCAAAGGTCACGCCTGGATCAAACGGCTGGTAACCATCACTGTCCTTATCTTTGCCGTTAAACTGTTTTTGAGTTAAGAGATCGATTCAATGCAGGTCTGGCTGCTTTTTCGTCCACAACGAAACCGGAAAGTAAATCCCGCACACGCAACGCCGGCCGATCGCTTCAGTCGGGTAAGCCCGACAGATATTCGGCTTGATATCGTGGATAGCGCACAACGCCTGATCCTCACTGTTGCGCACGAGATAGGGACATCGTGGCAAACGTTGACCGGTCTCAGGGTCGAGCCAGAGCCAGCCGGTTTCACCGGCATGTGCCAGCAGATCATCACGCCCCAGCTCTTTCCAGCGTTCCCGATCCGCTTCCGAGGCTCGCAGGAACCCACCAAAAGCTTCGCAACAACAGCCACATGCCCGGCAGCCGGACACGACTTCACCACTCTGTCCGAACTTTTCTTTCAGCAATGCACCTAACGATCTCATCATCCGTCCTCCGCAATATCGTCACGCTACTGGTGGCGTCAGCAAATTAAGAATGCATACATCAGGCTGTTTCTGCTTCGATCAAACTGAAGCATATTCTGTAATGTTTAGTCGTCCTCCGCCTCGTCAGGCTGTTCGGCTGAATCCGGCTGAATAAAAGCCTCGATCGCCTGCGCAGTCGCTGTATCAATATCAAGGAAGTGTACACCGAAACCGTTCGGATAGTTCGGCTTGATCGGATCGGGACGTTCATTAACCCAGGTCACCGCACCGCGACAGCGAATAGTTTCCTCATCCTCTTCTCTAAGTTTGAATGAGAGATCCAACACTTTGCCGACCGCAAAATGTTCCTTGCTATCAATAAAGATGCCGCCGCTGCTGATATCCAAACCGATGCCGGTCACTGCCTGGTCACCGAGGGTGCACGTCATCTCAAACAGACAATCCGTTCTCGGCTCACGCTTAGGTGGATTCATCAGGCGATCATAATCCTCAAGCGTTACTGCGTAATTCCCTTCATCCGTCTGGGTTTTTTTAGTTTTCTTTAGTACCGGACGGCTTGGCTCGACTTTTGTCTCATCTGTTGCAGCAGAAATATCAGTCACATCTGCCGGAGCTTCATCACTATCCGTTTGTTCTTCTGCTTCGTCTGCGACAACATCATCCACAGCAGCCTCTGATGTATCTTCCTCATGGTTAACCTCTGCCGCTGGTTCGACATCCGCCGCAACCTCTTCTGCTTCAGGCTCAGCTTCTTCTGCTTCAGGCTCAGCTTCTTCTACTTCAGGCTCAGCTTCTTCTACTTCAGGCTCAGC